>DATBVX010000124.1:0-2699 GCA_036515135.1 Steroidobacteraceae bacterium | reverse complement strand
TCTCCCACAAGTGGGAGAGGGGGTGGAGCCTCACCCCAACCCTCTCCCGCAAGCGGGAGAGGGAATGGAAGGGAGAAGAGGCCGTTGTGGTTGCTCGCGGAGCCGCTTGCCCTCACCCCCACCCTCTCCCGCGTCCTCGCGGGAGAGGGTCTGAGGACGATGCTCTCCCGCAAGCGGGAGAGGGAGTGGAAGTTCGAGTTGCTGTGTGGGCCCGAGCGCATCGAGACGGGCTGGTGGGATGGATGCGAGGTGACGCGCGACTATTTCGTGGCGCGCGATGCCCATGGGGTGCGGCTGTGGGTTTATCGCGATCGGTGCGCGCCGCAGAACTGGTACATGCACGGGTTATTTGGATGAGGCGATTGGCCTCTCTCAATGTATTGCGAACTTCACTCGCTCAGCAATTTCACTTTCCTGCGTGGCGCTTCGCACCCCGAGGAACTTGTCGGGCGCGCGGCCGAGCTCGGCTATTCGGCGCTTGCTCTCACCGATGAATGTTCCGTCGCGGGCGTCGTCCGCGCGCACCAGGCCGCGAAGAAAGCCGCTATCCAGCTCATCGTCGGCAGCGAGTTCACACTGGCCGATGGATTGCGGCTCATCCTGCTCGCGACCGATCGCGAGAGTTATGGGCAGCTGTGCCGCTTGATCACCCGCGGCCGGCGGGCTGCGGAGAAGGGCAGTTATTGCCTGACGCGCGAGGATCTCGTCGCCAGCGATCTGGCGGGATGTCTCGCTCTGTGGTTGCCGGGCGCGCAACCCGAAGCATCTGACGGCGAGTGGTTTACAGGGCTATTTCCCGATCGCGCCTGGCTCGCGGTGGAGCTGTTGCGTGCAGGTGATGATCGCGCACGACTCAGACAGTTGACCGAAGTTGGCGCGCAGCTGCATCTGCCCCTCGTCGCCAGCGGTGACGTTCACCTGCACGTGCGTGAACGCCGCGCGCTGCAGGATCTGCTCACGGCCATTCGTCTCAACACACCGATCACCGAAGCCGGTTACGCGCTCCAGGCAAGTGGCGAGCGGCACCTGCGCAATCTTCGCGAACTCGAGCGGCTGTACCCCAGGGCATTGCTCGATGAAACCGCGAAGATCGCCGTGCGCTGCCGGTTTTCGCTCGACGAACTGCGCTACGAATACCCGGAGGAGCTGGTACCTCCAGGCGAAACGCCGGCGAGCCAGCTGCGAAGACTCACCGAACACGGCGCCCGTATTCGCTGGCCGCAGGGTGTTCCGGAGCGGGTCCGCGATCTCATCGAGTACGAACTCGCGCTGATCGCGGAGCTGCGCTACGAGTCCTATTTCCTCACCGTGCATGATCTGGTCCGCTTCGCCTCGAGCCGCGGCATCCTCTGCCAGGGACGCGGCTCGGCGGCCAATTCGGTGGTGTGCTTCTGCCTCAACGTGACCTCGGTCGACCCGGCGCACCAGGACGTGCTGTTCGAGCGCTTCATCTCGAAAGAACGCAACGAGCCACCCGACATCGACATCGACTTCGAGCACGAGCGGCGCGAGGAAGTCATTCAGTACGTGTACGAGAAGTACGGCCGGCACCGGGCCGCGCTTTCGGCCACGCTCATCACCTATCAGCCGCGCAGCGCGCTGCGGGATGCCGGCAAAGCACTCGGACTCGATGCCCTGCAGATCGAACGGCTGGCGCGCGCGATGCACTGGTGGGACGGCAACCGGGTGGCGGATGAGCGCATTCGCAGCGCGGGTTTCGACCCCGCCAACCCGCTGCTTGCGCGCCTGCTCGAACGCGTGCGCGAGCTGTTGGGATTCCCACGGCATCTCTCGCAGCACGTCGGCGGGTTCGTGATTTCGCGCGGACCTCTGGAAGAGCTGGTGCCGATCGAGAACGCCGCGATGCCCGATCGCACCGTGATCCAGTGGGACAAGGACGATCTCGACGCGCTGGGGTTGCTCAAGGTCGACGTGCTGGGACTCGGCATGCTCACGGCGCTGCGCCGCTCATTCACTTATCTGCGTGAATTCCGCGGCCGCGAGTACACGCTGGCGACGATCCCGCCCAATGATCCGGCGGTGTACACGATGATCCAGCGCGCCGACACGGTGGGCGTGTTCCAGATCGAATCGCGCGCGCAGATGTCGATGCTGCCGCGGCTCAAGCCCGAGAATTTCTACGATCTCGTGATCGAGGTCGCGATCGTGCGCCCGGGGCCGATCCAGGGCGACATGGTGCATCCGTATCTCAGGCGCCGGAACGGCGAAGAGCCGGTCGACTATCCGAGCCCCGACGTCGAGCGCGTGCTGAAGCGCACGCTGGGCGTGCCGATCTTCCAGGAACAGGTGATGCAGCTCGCGATGGTCGCGGCCGGGTTCACGCCGGGCGAGGCGGATGATCTCAGGCGCTCGATGGCGGCCTGGAAGCGTCGCGGCGGTCTCGAGCATTTCGAGGAACGGCTGCTGTCCGGCATGCGGGAGCGCGGTTACAGCGATGATTTCGCGGCCCGCATCTTCCGTCAGATCCAGGGATTCGCCGAATACGGCTTCCCGGAAAGTCACAGCGCGAGCTTCGCGTTGCTCGTGTATGCCTCGGCGTGGATCAAGCGCCATGAGCCCGCGATCTTTACCTGCGCGCTGCTCAACAGCCTGCCGATGGGGTTCTACGCGCCGGCGCAGCTGGTACGCGACGCGCGCGAACACGGTGTCGAAGTGCGCTCCGTCGATGTGCTCGCGAG
>DATBVX010000123.1:0-11319 GCA_036515135.1 Steroidobacteraceae bacterium | reverse complement strand
CCGTCACGATGTCGAGCCCGGCGTCTTCCTGGACTCTGATCGCGAGGATGGTGGCGTCGTCCTGTGCCTGAGCGAGGTAAGGCTCCGGGATCCGCCACAATTCCTTGGCGCGAACCCGTGGCGGGAATCGGCCGGCAAGCTTGGCTCGGTCGATCAACCAGTCAGGCTGCGGCAGGCTCCCGACGAGCGACGTTGGAAGCAGCGTTTGACTCTCTCGTGACATGTGCTTCATCGCGCCACGCGGCGCGCGCTGATCGGTGTGGCGCGCGACGGCCAACGATTGTCCTTAGCCAGGGCTGCCCGTATTTCACTGCCGTGCTCATCCAGCAGCGGCGCTGCGGACACGAGCGATGCGCGCTGGCCATCGAACTGCAGCGGCGATCGCACGGCGTAGCCGGCGCCCTCCTTGACCGACGCCACCGGCACGACGAGTCCAAGGTGCTTTGCCTGTGGGTCGTCGACGACGGCATCGATGCCGTTGATGGGTGCGAACGGGACGTCGTGAGCGCCCAACCGATCCACCCAATCGGCGAGCGGGCGCGCGCGAAACAGCCTGTCGAGCACCTCACCGAGCGCTTCATAGTTTTCGATGCGCGCCATTCGATCGTTGAAACGGGGATCCTGGTTGAGGTCGGCGGCATCGAGCGCCAGCGTCAGTCCGCGCCAGAACTTCTCGAGCGACGACAGGTGAATGGCCAGCAGGCGATCATCCGCCGTGCGCAGGATGTAGGCCTGGGCGAGACGCGGGCGATCGGTGGACTTGGGTATCGCGCCGAGCGCGAAGAATGCGGCGAACGGCTCGACGGCAAAGTGCGCCATTGCCTCGAGCATGGAGATCTCAACCAGTGAGCCGCGATTGGTATGCGAACGCTCGTACAGCGCGCCGAGGACGCCGAAGGATGCATAGATGCCGGTGATTGCATCCGCCAGCGCGGGGCCGAGGAATCGCGGCCGCTCGGGATCGACGACGACACTCAGGAATCCCGAAAGCGCCTGCGCCACCGAGTCGTAGCTCGGACGTTCCGCGTAGGGGCCGTTCGCGCCGAATCCGCTGATCGAGCAGTAGATGAGCCGCGGATTGAGGACCCGCAGCCGCTCGGGCCCGGCGCCCAGCCTTTCCGCCGTGCCAGGGCGAAAGTTCTGGAGATACACGTCGGCTTCGCTCACCAGTTGCTCGAACACATCCTTGTCGGCAGCCTTCTTCAGATCGCAAACGATGCTGCGCTTGTTGCGGTTGTAGGCCTGAAAATGCGGCGAATACACGTCGCCCTGGTAGCTGCGATAGGGGTCGCCATCCGGGCTTTCGACTTTGATGACGTCCGCACCAAGGTCCGCGAGCATCATTCCGGCACACGGACCCGTGATGAAAGTCCCCTGCTCCACCACGCGAATGCCGCGAAGTACCTGGAGCAGGCTCATCGCTCGGATCCGTCGCTGGGAACGAAGCCGGTGGGAGCACTGCCGTCGTAGTGAATGGCAGCCGCGGCCGCGTGTGAGAGCACAAAGCCGATGGGCCGCTCATGCTCTTCCAGCAGGTGCGCAATGAGACTTGCCGTTCTTGCCAGCACCGGCACGCCCTTCACCGCGAGCAGCGGATAGCCCGCGTCCAGCAGCACGGCGCCGATTGCACCCGAAACATTCAGCACCAGCGGCTTGCCGACGATCTCAGGAACGAGCCGCTCCACCACGCGCGCCGCTTCGACATGCTGGGCGGCGACGCCGCATTCAGCGGCAATTGCAAGCAGCCCTTCCACCCTCGGATCGAGAGTCTTGTGCAGCGGGTGACCGTATCCCGGAACCGGTCGCCGTTCTGCGCGAAGCTCAACCAGCGCAGCGCGCGCGGCGGACTCTTGAACTTTGGAATGGTCGCTGCCAGCGATACCCTTGAAGAACCGCGCTGCCGATTCCGCGGAGCCGAGAATGACCGAGCCACAACCCAGAATTCCCGCGGCAACCGCACCCTGAAGTGATTCCGGCGCCGCCGCCAACGTCATGCGGCTCGCGGTGACGCTCGGCACGAGACCGTGCTCCGCGATCGCGACCAGCGCAGCGTCGAGTACACGCCGCTGTCCCGCTGACGGCAGCTTCCCCGTGACCAGCAGCCAGACGTGGTCGGTGAAAGTGATCTTGCCGAGGAGATCGCGGCACAGATCAAAGCCGCGAACGACGATCGTCTGCGGATTGGCGGCGGAAATCGCCGAGCTGCGGTGCTTTTGAGCGCCGATCTTCAAACCGCCGCACTCCTCTCACGCCCGGCGTGGCGCATATTTCGCATATCGAATATATGTTCGTGTGGCGAATATGCTCACCCTTCCGGTGCCGGCGCGTCAAGTCGAGGCCGGGAATATTTCTTCCGGCATTTCGCATATCGAAATACACTGTGTGTCATGTCGCCGCATCAGCCCTCCGAACCACGCCGCGAAGCCATGGGCGGCCTCGCCAAGGGACTTCAAGTCATCCGCGCATTTGCTCGCGATCATTCCGCACTCACGCTGAGCGAAGTCGCAGGCATTGCAGGTCTGCCCGCCGCGACCGCGCGGCGCTGCCTGCTGACCCTGGAAGAGCTCGGGTACGTCACGCGCCGCGGACGCGCTTTCCTGCTGCGGCCGAAGGTGCTCGAGCTAGGCGCCGCCTACCTCGAATCGATGGATATCGAGCACCTTACGAGCACGCACCTCGAAGAGCTCGCCCAACTGACCGGAGATTCGGCCGCTCTCTCGGTGCTTGATGGCAATGACATCGTGTACGTCGCGCGCACGTCCGTGCGCACGCTGGTCCGCCTGGAAGCCCATGTAGGCAGCCGTTTCCCCGCTCACGTGACTTCCATGGGTCGCGTGCTGCTTGCTGGACTTCCTGCCGCGCGCCTCGATCAGTACTTCCGCAATCAGAAGTTCGTTGCGTTCACCGAACACACCGTGATTGATCCCAAGCGCATCCGTCAGCTCATCGACGAGTGCCGTCGCAACGGCTATTCGGCGGTTCAGGACGAGCTGGCCTACGGTGTGGTTGCGATTGCCGTGCCGGTGCTGGATCAGTCCGGTCGTGTCGTGGCCGCACTCAACAGTTCCAGCCACTCACGGCGAACCACCAAGGCGAAACTCGTGCGCGAGCGCCTGGCCATGCTTCGCCAGGCAAGCCAGCAGATCTCCACCGAGCTGGCCCGCGTACCCGGCCTGGCGCTCAGCGCTCAACTTTGATTCACCGCGCATGACCCAGCGCGGCGGCGCGCTTGACGTGCCACGCTTGCGCTCGTAGCCTGTAAGCGAAAGTTTTTTCGTTATACGAAAGGGCTCAGGCCGCATGTGCGTGATGCGGTCGCGATCAACCGCATGGAATCAATCGATCAGTACTTAGCGGTGAGCGGTGGCCGGATCCGTTTTCGTGACGAGGGCAATGGCGGGCCCGTGGTCTTCCTGCACGGGTGGACGCTCGACCTCGAGATGTGGCAACCGCAGGCGAGCGCCCTGTGCCGGAAGTTTCGGATCATCCGCTTCGACCGTCGGGGATTTGGCCTCTCATCCGGAACGCCGGACCCGACGCAAGACGTCGCGGATTTTCGATCACTCCTCGAACACCTCGAGCTTCCCCAGGTCGCAGTCGTCGGTATGTCGCAGGGCGCGCGTCTAGCCATTCACGTGGCACTCAGCATGCCGCAATGCGTCTCTGCGCTCGTTCTGGACGGCCCGCCAAACCCCATGGTGGCCGATGGCGCCGGAGATGACGAAGCTCTGGCGATGGATGAGTTCCGCAAGCTCGTACGCACCCAGGGTATACAGGCGTTCCGTCAAACCTGGCTGCTGCACCCATTCACCGAGCTTCAGTCGACGGAAATTCAAGCACGGGAACTCTTGTTGCAGATGATCGCGCGCTACCCGGGTCACGACCTCACGAACCCCGTGCCATCGGTGAGTCATCCAATTGACGCTTCCAACCTCTCCCAACTGCGCCAACCTGTCCTCGTGGTCAACGGCGAGCGAGATACCTATGGCCGCAGGCGCGCCGGCGAAGAGCTCCGCGGCGCATTGCCGAACGCTCTGCGCGCATTGATCCCCCATGCCGGGCACTTGGCCAATCTCGACAATCCGGAGTTCTACAACGACGTTTTGAGCGGCTTTTTGTTGCGGCAAGCACGCATCGCCGCCTAGTCCGCGCACCCATGGCCAGACTTCTCGTCCTTTACTACAGCAGCTACGGCCACATCGAGCAGATGGCCCTCGCCCAGGCGGAAGGTGCCGCGCGCGTCAAGGACATGCATGTCGACGTGAAGCGGGTGGCCGAGCTGGTGCCGATCGAAGTTGCCAAGGCGTCGGGTTTTCGTCTCGATCAGCCCGCGCCCATCGCCAGACCCGACGATCTCGTGAACTACGACGGGTTCATCTTTGGAACACCGACGCGCTTTGGAAACATGGCGGCACAGATGCGCAATTTTCTCGACCAGACGGGTCCACTCTGGATGCAATACGCACTCGTCGGCAAGGTGGCAAGCGTGTTCTGCAGTACAGCCAGCCAGCATGGCGGCCAGGAGACGACGATCACCTCGTTTCACCTCACCCTGCTCCATCACGGCATGATCATCGTGGGCCTTCCGTACACCTTCAAAGATTTGTCGACCATGCGGGAGGTGACCGGAGGCACACCCTACGGGGCGAGCTGCGTGACTGGTGCGGGTTCAGAGCTGCGCATGCCGTCGGCGCTCGAGTTGGACATGTGCCGGTATCAGGGCGAGCACGTTGCGCGCGTCGTGAGCTCTCTCGTCGCCGGACGCTCAATCAACAAATGACGGTTGCTGCCGGCTCCGGCGCTGACTCGACAACGGACGATGCACCTTGATTCACACGCTGGATTACGGCTGGCAGACACGGCCGAGTGGAAAGACCTGCAATCCTGTCTATGCGCGGCCGTCGAATCTGAGCGTGTTTCGCGAGGACCACACGTTTCTGCTCGACACCCTGATACCACGACCGGGGCAAATGTTCGGCACGTATGACCTCATTCTCGCATCCCAGCCATGGCGTGGGCGCAATTTCACCGAATTCAAAGCGTCGAAGGTGCTGGCACCTCTCACGCGCAGCCTCGCTCCAGGCGGCCGCCTGATTGCCATCCAATCCGCTGGCAACGACCCGGCGCTCGAAATCGTCCAGAAAGTCTGGCCCGGCGAGAATCCGTTTCAAGTCGACAGGTTTGCGCTTCCCTCAGCCCTTAGAACCGAGCTTGGGCGCGACGCCCGCCGCTACTCGCTCGCAGCGCTCCCGGATGACAAAGCGATTTTCCGCGAAGACGTACTGAAATGAGCCACGGTGTCGACGTCGAGATTCCAGTCCTGATCGTCGGCGGCAGCATGGTGGGCATGACGGCGGCGTTGTTGCTGGGGCATCACGGGGTGCCTTCGCTCGTTGTGGAGCATCACCGCGGTACAGCGATCCATCCACGCGCCGCTTCCGTGACCCAACGCACCATGGAAATCTTCCGCAGCGTCGGACTAGAGCAGGTCGTACGCGCAAAGTCCGAAGCGCAGTTCGTGCAAGACGCGGGGGTTGTCGGCGTCGAAACTCTGGCTGGTGGCGCTACGGCGCACTACATCGCGAATTTTAACGACGGCATTCGGGACCTCAGCCCGACGGTGCGCGTCTTCCTGTCGCAGAACGCACTCGAGCCGACTCTCAAGCAGAGCGCGGAAGAGCGCGGCGCGCGCATGCTGTTCTCGACCGAGTGCGTCTCGTTCGAGCAGGACGCGGACGGTATCACGGCAGTTGTCCGTCATCGGGATACCGGGGGCATACAGAAGGTGCACGCTCAATACCTGATTGCTGCCGATGGAGCGCATAGCCGCATCCGCGAGCACCTCGGCATCCGGATGCTTGGGCATGGCACGCTCTCAAAAAGTGTCACGATCTATTTCCGTGCGGACCTGCGCAGGTTTCTCGATGGCAAGCTCTGGGCGGTGGTCTACGCGAATCACCCGCGGCTGCGGGGGTTCTTCCGCTTCGAGAAGCCGTTCGAAAGCGCTTTCCTGGTCGTCAACACGACAGGCGACCCCGCCCGGCCAAACGTGGACGTCTCGACCGGCCTCACAAATGACATCGCATTGCAGATGGTCCGTACAGCCATTGGTACGCCAGACATTCCCGTCACAATCGAGAATGTGATGCATTGGACGGCGACAGCCGATACGGCCGAGCACTTTCGCGATGGCCGCATTCTCATCGCCGGCGATGCCGCCCACGTGATGCCACCGACCGGTGGCTGGGGTGGTAACGCCGGGGTCCAGGACGCACACAATCTCGCCTGGAAACTCGCGGACGTCCTGAACGGCACCGCCGGCGCCGACCTGCTGTCCACGTACGAGCAGGAGCGCCGTCCGATAGACGAGCTCACCGTGGAGCAGGCCTATACGCGGTACGTGCTGCGGACCGATCCGTCGATTCCCAAGGACACGATGCAGCCGCTCCTGAGTGATCTCAATATCGAGCTCGGCTGCGTCTATCGTTCCGCTGCGATCATTCCGGACGCTGATGGCGCGCCACCGCACGTTTCGCCGCGCGAGTCGCGTGCCATGCCTGGCACTCGCGCGCCTCACTATTGGTTGCGTCGTGATGGGGAACAGATCTCGACGCTGGATCTCTTCAACCGCAATTTCACGCTGCTCGCTGCGGCCGAAGGAGCAGCATGGTGCGAAAGTGCAGCTGGCGCCGCAGAGCAGCTTGGAGTTCAGGTGGATGTATTCCGCCTGGGGCAGGACGGATTGCACGATCCAACTGGCGGATTCGCTGCCGCCTACGAGGTCGAGCCAGCGGGTTGCGTCCTCGTCCGCCCGGATGGCTTTGTTGCGTGGCGTGCGAAGAATGGGTCCGGTGCATCCACGGCGCGATTGCGCAGTGCTGTCGGCTCAATTCTGTGCCGCTCATGATCCGCGAGACCTTGGTGGAAATGGTGAGGGCGGGAGTCGAACCCGCGACCTAGGGGTTATGAATCCCTCGCTCTAACCGTCTGAGCTACCTCACCATTGTGGGTATCGCGAAGGGAGCGCGATTCTCCGGGGGCCGTGCCAGAGGTGTCAAGCGGAGGCGGCTGGTCCACTCGACGACTAGTACGCGGCGGCGGCGCCCGCTTCATCGAGATGGTCGATCGCCCAGATCAGCGCCGCGGTAAGCAAAATGCCGCCGACAATCCATGCCGCGACACCGGTTCTTGCGCCGTCGCTGCGTTCTACCTGAAGGCTTGCCATGTCCGCGTACGCCACGCGCACCTCCTCGCCGACCAGTGCGTCGGTCTCGACTGAGGTCACTTTGAATCGCAGCTTCTCGCCCGCGCGCGTCGTGACTTCCACGGTCTCACCCACCTTGACCGCCGGCGTCGCCGACGGTTGATCGGGTCCCGGCAGCGGCACTCCCTGAAGGGATGTGCACGCGGTGAGTATGAAATTGAGCGTGACGATCAGCGCGATTACGCGTTGCCACTCGCTTGCTTGCATTGCGCTACCCTCGAGACCCTCACCCCAGCCCTCTCCCGCAAGCGGGAGAGGGAGTGGAAGCTCAAACGTTGAAGCGGAAATGCACCACGTCGCCTTCGCGCACGACGTATTCCTTCCCTTCGAGTCGCAGTTTACCCACATCGCGCGCGCCGGCCTCCCCTTTGAACGCGATGTAGTCGTCGAATGCGATGACTTCGGCGCGAATGAATCCGCGCTCGAAATCCGTGTGAATGACACCCGCTGCCTGCGGCGCCGTAGCACCGGCGCGCACCGTCCAGGCGCGAACCTCCTTGGGACCGGCGGTGAAGAAAGTTTGCAGGCCCAGCAGCCGGTACGCGCCCCGAATGACGCGATTCAGCCCCGGTTCCTCAAGCTTGAGCTCGCGCAGAAAATCCCCCCGGTGCGCTTCATCGAGCTGGGCAATCTCTGCCTCGATCGCGGCACAGATGGGCACCACGATCGAACCCTCGGCAGCAGCGAGCTGCTCGACCGCCGCCAGATACGGATTGTCGGCGAAGCCGCTCTCCGACACGTTCGCGAGATACATTACGGGCTTGGCGGTGAGCAGGTGCAGCTCACGCAACATGAGGCGTTCGGCGTCGGTGAGCGTGAGAGTGCGCGCCGGCTTGCCGGAATTCAGATGAGACCGCATGCGCTCGAACAGATCACGCCGCGCGATCGCATCCTTGTCGCTTGCCGCCTTGGCCGCCTTCACGGCCCGCTGCAACGTGCGCTCGACGGTGTCGAGATCCGCAAGCGCCAGCTCGGTGTTGATCACTTCGATGTCCGTGAGCGGGTCAATTTGTCCCGACACGTGCACGACGTCGTCATCCACGAAGCACCTCACCACGTGCGCGATCGCATCCACCTCGCGAATGTGCGCGAGGAACTGGTTGCCGAGTCCCTCGCCTTTCGAGGCGCCGGCTACCAGGCCGGCAATGTCCACGAACTCCACCGTCGTCGGGATCACCTTTTCCGGGTGCGCAATCGCCGCGAGTTGCGCCAGCCGGGGATCCGGTACCGGCACGACCCCGACGTTGGGATCGATGGTGCAGAACGGATAGTTCTCGGCCGCGATCTGCGCGCGCGTCAGCGCATTGAACAGGGTGGACTTGCCGACGTTTGGCAGTCCGACGATTCCGCATTGAATGGGCATAGTTGGGATAGTTGGCGGTTGGCGGTTGGCGGTTGGCGGTTGGCGGTTGGCGGTTGGCGGTTGGCGGTCAAGATGCTGGTTGCCTCTTTCCGGCTGTCAACTGCCAACTGTCAACTCACCTCTACTCTTCTCCACTCACGTTCCTGCGGTGCAATTTGTTCATCGCCTTCTCCGCGCCCTCCTTGATCAGCATCGGCATGATCTCCACCGCCGCGGCCACGCATTCGAGGATCGCCGTCTCTTCCTCCGCCGGCGCGCGGCGTAACACGTAGTCGATCACTTCGTCCTTGTTGCCCGGGTGACCGATACCGAGCCGCAATCGCCAGAAGTCCTCGCCCATATGCGCAATCGTGTCCTTGACGCCATTGTGTCCGCCCGCCCCGCCGCCGCGCTTCAGGCGCACGGCGCCGACGGGCAGATCGAGCTCGTCGTAGGCCACCAGCATTTCCTCCGCGGTGATGCGGAAATAGTCCGCGACACTGTGGATCGCCAGTCCACTGCGATTCACGTAGGTGAGCGGCTTGACCAGCAGGATCTCGTGCCGGCTGATCTCGATGCGCGCAAGCTCCGCCTGGTGCTTGCGATGCTCGCGAAAGCGCCCTTCGTGCGCGCGGACCAGAGCGTCGACAAACCAGAAGCCCGCGTTGTGACGCGTGAGCGCGTGCTCCGGCCCCGGGTTACCGAGCCCGACGACGAGTCGAAGCGGAAATGCTGCCATGAGTGGACAGGTACCGGGTTTGCCTTATTGGCCTTTTGCAGAAGCAAAAGGCCAATAAGGCAAACCCGGTACCTGCGGCGTTACTTCTTGCCGCCCTCCTTCTTGGAGGGCTCCTTCTTGCCCTCGACTTTCTTGCCCTCGTCCTTCTTGCCTTCGTCCTTCTTGACCTCGTCCTTCTTCGCGCCTTCTGCGCCCGCGGCTACAGCACCCGGTGCGCCCGGAGCTGCGCCAGGAACAGCGCCCTCGGCCGGTGCCACCACGCCTTCCACAACTGCGGCAACTGCAGTCGGCTCCGGCTCCTCGGCACGCGGCATATGGACCGACACCACCGTGCTGTCGCGACCATGGGCGAGTTCGACCAGTTCGACGCCCGCAGGAATCTTGAGGTCCGACAGATGCAAGCTCTGATTGAGCGCCAGGCCAGACACGTCCACTTCGATGAATTCCGGCAGGTCCTGCGGCAGACAGCTGATATCGATGTCGGTCTTCTGGTGCGACACGATGCCGCCCTGATCCTTGACGCCGATCGCGATCGACTCGCCCTTGAAGTGCATCGGGATGCGGATGCGGATCTTCTCGCTCTCAACCACGCGTTGCAGGTCGATGTGCAGCACGGAGTTGCGCGCCGGATGGCGCTGTACGTCCTTGAGGATCGCAGCCTGCGTCTGATCGCCCACTTTCACGCTGAGGATCGTCGAATAGAAGCGCTCGTCGTCGAGCAGCTGCAACAGTTTCTGGTGGTCGAGCGAGAGCCCGCGGGGATCCCGATGACCGCCGTAAAGAATGGCCGGCACCTTGCCGAGGCGACGCAGGCGGCGGCTCGCACCTTTGCCTTCGTCGTCACGGAACTCGGCGCCGAGTTCGAATGAGGTTTTCATTTAAGCACTCCAAATCTACGTTGTCGCAAGTTCACCGCTCCGCGACCAGAGCGGTGGGGAATGGTGAGTAGTGAGTCGTGACGGGTGAGTGGCTAAGAAGCCAATTCTTACTACTCACCCCTCACTCCTCACCCCTCACTCTCAATCAATGTACAAACTGCTCACGGACTCCTCATCCCGGATCCGGCGCAGCGTTTCAGCCAGCAGTCCCGCCACGCTGAGCTGCCGGATCTTGCGGCACGCCTGCGCCGCCGGGCTCAACGGGATCGTGTCCGTGACCACGATCTCGTCCAGCACCGAGCCGGTGATGCGCTCGACCGCGTTGCCCGAAAGCACCGCGTGCGTGATGTACGCCACCACGCGTTCGGCGTCTTCATCCTTGAGCGCCTGCGCCGCTTGACACAGCGTCCCGGCGGTATCGACCATGTCGTCGACCATCACGCAGGTCTTGCCCCTGACCTCGCCGATGACGTTCATCACCTTCGATTCGTTGGGACGCGGACGGCGCTTGTCGATGATGGCGAGATCCGCATCGTCAAGGCGTTTCGCCAACGCCCGTGCGCGCACCACGCCGCCGACGTCCGGCGATACGACCACCATGTCCTTGTACCCCTGCTTGTACGCATCGCCCAGCAACACCGGCGACGCGTACACGTTATCGACCGGGATGTCGAAGAATCCCTGGATCTGTTCGGCATGCACGTCCACCGTCAACAATCGGTTCGTCCCCGCGCTCGCGATCATGTTGGCGATCAACTTCGCCGTGATCGCAGTCCGTGTTGCACGCGGGCGGCGGTCCTGGCGCGCGTAGCCGAAATACGGCACGACCGCCGTGATGCGGGCGGCCGACGCGCGCCGGCACGCGTCGATCATCACCAGCAACTCCATCAGCGTGTCGTTCGCCGGTGGGCAGGTCGGTTGCACGATGAAGACGTCGCGTCCACGCACGTTCTCCATCAGCTCGATGTTCACCTCACCGTCGCTGAAGCGGCCGACGAAGGCGCGGCCGAGCGGCACGGTGAGGTGCCGCGCGATCTCGTGGGCCAAGGCCGGATTGGCATTGCCCGAGAACAGCGCCATCGACGATCGTTCCACC
>DATBVX010000122.1:0-6567 GCA_036515135.1 Steroidobacteraceae bacterium | reverse complement strand
GTCAGGTCTTGATACCAGCTCTGCGCTTGAACAAAGCCTATCACACGCGGCGATAGGGCGCGCGGATTGAGGTCGTGTACGATGAGGATGCGCGCGGCGTCCTCTACGGCGATCTCATGCAGGCGCTGCAGAATCTTCGTCTGCTCGACGTCCAGCATCACCGCCACTCGCACATCAGCAATCCATCGTGGATCGCGCCGTAGGCGAGTGAAGCGAGCTGGCCGTCATGTCGTAATGCAACGAACGCTGTGGGCAGCGCGATGGCCCCGACGATGGCGCGATAGGTCACCGCGCGTTCACCGGTATGACCTTGCGCCGCCGTCATCGTGTCGAGCCAGGGCGGCTCGGGCTTCGTCCTCAGCACGACCTCAGGAGCCAGTCCCCGACGGTCTCGCGGCGCGGCGCCGGCCAGGCGCGCAGGAATGCTTCCTCCATCCGCCAGATCAATGCGTCGTCGGTCATCGTCTTCCTTGCGCATATCCGGGCTACAGACTGCGATCTTCACGGCGGCTCCTTATTTGGTCACTCGTTACTCGTGATTCGTCAATCGTCAATGCGCATAGGCTATTGCCCGCCCGGCGCCGGCGTCAATGGCGCTCATTTTCCACTATCATCGGAACGTTTCACTTACGGAGTGACCGACCATGGCTCGCAAACGTGTCCTGATCACCGGCGCAGCCGGCTACCTCTCGCGCCAGCTCTTGCCCGTGTTCCGCGAGCGCTATGACCTTGTGTTGCTCGACCGCCGCAAGCCGCACGACATCGACGGCATCATCGAGGTCGATCTCGTCAATCCCGACATCGACACCTATCGCGAACACTTCAAAGGCGTCGATGCGATCGTTCACAACACGCGCAGCACTCGCCCGGGCGTGAATACCGGCGCACCGCGGCAGTGGCTCAAGGACCGGCCGTTGGGCGATCTGGAGGGTTACTACGTCGAACGCGATTCGCTCGACATGGCCTATCACGTGTTTCGCCTCGCCCAGGAAGAAGGCGTCACTCGCGTCGTAACGGCGAGCTCGAACCACGCCACCGACTGGTACGAAACCAAACTGCACGACGGCCGCATGGATTCTTGCGATCACACGACCTATCCGCTTTCGGACAACTTCTACGGCTGGGCGAAGATCGCCTATGAGAATCTCGGCTTTATCTTCGCCACCGGTCGTTTCGGAAGGCCGGTCGAAAACATTCACATCCGCATCGTCGTGCCGCGCGCGGTCGATGGCGCGAAGCTTGCGAGCAACCAGACCACCTACAAGCGTGATCTGGCGGGCTACATCAGCGAGCGCGATCTGCAGCAGCTCTACATGAAATCCATCGAGACGCCCGACATCCGCAACGCCGATGGCGTGCCGTGGCATTGCTTCTATGGCGTGTCCGACAATACGCGCTCATGCTGGAGCATCGCCAACGCCCGGCAAGTGATCGGTTATGCGCCGCAGGACGACTCCGAGCGCGTGTTCGCCGACGACATTGCCCGCTTTGTGACGAGCAATGGCCGCACCGCGGCTTGAACGCCCTGGTTAAAAAATAGGGTCAGTGTAAGATTTCCCATGCCTCGCAAACGCTTCACCTACGGAAAAAGTTACACTGACCCTACTTTCCATGCCTGACGACGATCATCGCCTCACCCCATGCCCCTCTCCCGAGTGGAGAGGAGAAATTCGAGGTGCAAAATTGTTGTCAGGCATTTGCACGAGAGTCAGTAGGCGCCGGCGGTGGCGGCCGGGCCGACGGTGGGCATGCGCGCCGACATGGACGGAGGCTGGGACGACCCTGGCCCGTAGTTGCTCTTATGAGGCAAGCAGACGGACGGGAGGCTTCAGGCCCAGCCTTGCGGCGCGCCGAACGTAGCGCCGGTCGTCGAACGTCAACAACTCGGTGCATGCGTGGCTTGCCGCATGATGCAGCGCGTCGGCGAAATCGACTCCTTGCCGGCAGTGGCGCAGCGCTGTCTCGATCTGATCGTGGTCTTCCACGGTAACACCGGGCAGGGCAATCAAATGCCCGAGGCAGTCGAGCACCTTGCCGGCCGGCTGCTCCGCAACGGATCGGAGCACCCATTCGAGCTCGAGCAGAACGGTTTTCGGCACGAATATGTCTCCGGCCGAGAGTGCCTTCTCGGCCAACCGGGCCTGCGCCGGATCGTCCCGCAGGTAATAACGCACGAGAACGTTGGTATCAACGGCGCGCACGTCTTGCCGCCTTGCGCATCGCGACGCCGCCGTGCATCCGGTCGATGGGGATGCGCGGTCCCGAGTAATTCAGGATCGGCGGACCGTCCTCGATGCGGGAAGGGGCCTGCCTTTTCACCAGTCTCAGGCGAGCACCGCCCCGGTCTATATCGAACTCGACCTTGCTGCCCGGCGTGATGCCGAGCGCGCGCCGCACCCGCTTGGGGATGGTGACCTGCCCCTTGCTGGTTACCGAAACTGTGGCCATGGCGCTCGCTCTCCGGAAGTAATACCAGGTAAGGATTCTAGCCTAACTCGCGCTGCCGGTGAACCCGAGCGAAAAACGACTGCCGGATAACTTTCCGGCACCCCTACCAGAAGCAACAATGCGTTCGACGCCATGACGGCTCCTCCGTAAGCTTGTGCGCGCGATGTATGCACTATCGCAATGACTGGAGACGCGGGAAAGGCAGCCGTGCGGTGTCTTTCAGCGCTGCACCTTCACACCGTGCCGGTCGATGACGGTTTGATCGAGCTCAATTCGAAAGCCCGGTCCCTCGACCGCTAATCGTCCGGACGCGTCCGGACCTGCGAGTGGATGAAACGCCGGATTGGTCCAGTCGAGCATCTCTATGGGAAGGCTGCGCGGCAAACACGCCACCATGTGCATGGAGTAATGCGAGAAACGGTGCGCGCCCACCGTTGCGCCCAGTGCGTTCAGGACTCTCGCGGCTTCGAGCCAGCGCACCGGCCCACCCACGTATTGCACGTCTATGATCAGCTTGCGAAGCCGGCCGCGCGTATACAGGTCGTGGAGCTCGCGCGCAGTGGTGGCTTTCTCTCCAGCCGCGATGGTGTTGAGCGGGTGGTCTCGGACGAGATGTATCTTGTCATGTCGTTCGGGATCCTCGATCCACATGAGCTTATCGCTGCACGCATCGAGGAACTCGTTGGTGATCGCCGCCGTCCATTCCGAGCCTGTTTCGAGCGCGACGGTTCGGGGCTCGGAATACACCTCGCGCACGGCAGCGATGCGTTGCAGATTGTCGTTGAGCGAACGATTGACGCGCATCTTCACGTAGCGATAGTTGTTGCGCCGGTGCATCCTGGCTTCGGCGGTCAGTTGAGCGGGCGATTTGTCCAGCCAGAGGGCGCTCGCATAACACTCGAGGTGGTCACGACCCGCGGGGCATCCCCACAGATCGGCGCAGGGCACGCCCGCTTGTTTGCCGGCGAGATCCCAGGCCGCCAGGCTGATCGCGCTGGCCGCGCACCTGCTCGCCGCGCTGCTTTCGCAGGTCGCCTCCTCCTGACGTTCGACATCGAGCAGCCCTGCCAGGCCGGGCGCCGATTCGGCGACGAGTTTCCTGGCGACCGCAGTCGCGAGGTCCATGTCCGAAGATCGCCTGAAGGACGAATAGCCGATGCCGCGATTGCCGTCCTGGTCTGACAGGAAGGCGAGCAACAGGCAGGTTTCGGTCGTCATGCCTTTGGGCGAATGAATGGGCGGAACCAGCGGAACGCACAGATTCCACAGTTCGACGTCGACGTTGTTACCCGCCATGGCGGCACTCCTTCTTTACCAATTGAGCAATTTTACCTTTCGAGATTCTCACACTCCTGACTGACAGCATTGATTCGCGCGTGAAGCGCCGCGAGCATATTCAGAAACGAACGGAATACGTCAGAGGAAAGCGCGGACCCATCTCGTTCGTCTGGGGGAACCATGTGGTGAAACCCCGCCAGCGTGTGCCGGGCGCCGCGGGGCTGTGGTCGCCACCCCCCGAGGGGCCTGCCCCGCCGTTACGGCGCGCGCAGCCCGACCGCCACCACCACCTTGGAATCTGGCAGAACTCATTGCAATTGACGACCCGCTCAAGCACGCACGAATGGCGAGGGGCAGCCGAACGGGCCAGGAGCTGCCGCTTGCGGCGCAGCCTAAAGCGACGGTTTCGTGGGCAAAAACGTTGCTCTAAGCCAGAAAATCGCGCATTCTTCGAGCAGATTCTCTGGGATTACAAAGGCATCCCTCGGTCCGACCGGGCATGTTGCGGAACTGGTGATACCGTGGCGTTTAGCGAAATGGGTGGTGTGAACTTCCTATACGCAGGCGGTCTTGACGAAACGAGCAACCATGAAAGGAGGATTGCGATGACGCTGCAAGTGAGACGGATCGTCACGGGACACGATGCGAAGGGCAAGGCGGTCGTCACCACCGATGAGGTGTTGACCGCGGTGCCGCGCAGGATCGGCGCGAACATCACGGGCTGCGAGATCTGGTCGACCGACCGGATGCCGGTCGACAACTCGCAGGCGGCCGACGCCGCGCAGCGGGCCGGTTTCGTGAAACGCTACAACTACGTGGGCAGCGGCGGAGGCACCACGTGTCGCATCACCGAGTTGGCCCCCGGGCACGCGCGCTTCACGCACCGCACCGAGACCGTCGACTACGCGATCCTGCTGTCGGGCGAAATCGACCTCGAGCTCGACGGCGACCAGGTCGTGCACATGAAGCCCGGCGACGTCGTCGTCCAGCGCGGTACGATACACACGTGGGTCAACAAGGGCTCGGTGCCGGCGGTCTTCGCCTTCATCCTGATCGACGCCACGCCCGCCGAGGCGAACGGGGAGCTCTTGCGTACCGTCTATCCGAGCCCGTAAGCGGTCTACGCTGCGAGCTGCTCGCGCAGCTTGATCATTGTTTCCTGGTGCCGCTCGTGGTCGCCGGCGAAGCGCAGCACGAGGTAGCGCGCGCCTTCCTGCACGTAGCCATTGAGCCATTCCGCCGCCGCGGCTGCCGAGCCTGCGAAACACGCCTGGCGCTGCTTCAGCATGTCGGGCGCCAGAGCTCTTCTTCTAAATTCGATTAATGTTGCTGCGGTTTGGAGAATTAATCGATTATAATAATGATTGGTCGATTAAGGGATACATTATGAACTTATTAATCGACATTAGTTAGATTTGATCGATTAAAGGCGGCCTCTAGACGCTAATCGAAAGGACCCGGATGATCCCGATGCAGTCCACGGCTGGCAAGACGCGGCAAGTACCGGAAGGGTACTTGGCGTTCTTTCCGAATCCACTCCCGCCGCATCCCGAATTAGCCCTCGATGAAGAAGGAATCCTGGCGCTCACGAATGCCGAGTTCCATCTGGGCAAGCTGGCCCAGATGGCCAAGTCCATTCCGAACCCCGACTTGTTCGCCGGAATGTACGTGCGCCGTGAAGCGATCCTCAGCTCAGAGATCGAGAACATCTTGTGCACCCTCGACGAGGTGCTCGAATACGAGGCGGAAGCCGATATCAATCACGGCCAGAACAAGTCGGTGGAAAAGGTCGTCAAGTACGTGCGGGCCTTTAACGCAGGCCTGGAGCGTCTCGGACAGACCAACAGAATCGACTCAACGCTGCTCAAGGATCTGCACGGCATTCTTCTCCAGGGGGAAGACGAGGGGAATCCCGGCACATTCCGTCCGACGCAGAACTGGATAGGACGAGTTGGCTCAAGCGCGGCGGAAGCCGATTTCGTTCCTCCGCCCGAGCAGGAGATGGTTCAGGCGCTCGGCAACCTCGAGTATTTCATCAACGAGCACCAGAGCCCGATGGTGCCGCTCGTTCGATGCGCGCTCGCGCACGCACAGTTCGAGACGATTCATCCATTCACCGACGGCAATGGCCGGATCGGCCGGCTTCTCATCGCGCTGCTGCTCTGTCAGATGAAAAAACTGGAGCAGCCGCTGCTCTACATCAGCCTCTATCTGCTGCAAAACCGGCGCGAGTACTACGACCGGCTGACCGAGGTTCGGGCGAAGGGCGACTGGCTGGGCTGGGTCAAGTTTTTCCTCCTGGGCATTGAGCTGACCGCCAAAGAGGCGACCGCCGTGTCGGAAAGGCTGGTTGCGCTTCAATCGGGCACGAATAAGCTCATCGAAGGCCAGCGTAGTGGCCACGAGTTGCTCCCGCTGCTTTATGAATATCCGATCATCGATGCCCGGGGCGTGAAAAGGCACCTCGACGTGACTTTGGACACGGCGATCGCGTGGCTGCAGAAGTTCGAGGAGCTGGGGATCGTGCGCGAAATCACCGGGCAGAGGCGTGGACGCGTGTACCGCTTCGATCGCTACATCGATACTCTGGACGACGGATGGAGCGCGCGGAAGGCCGCAATCGAGAGAAATCGCAAAGGCACTGCAGCGGAAGCCGCTAACCCGTGATCTGAGCGCGTTACTTCCTCTAGGGAACCTCTGGTTAACCTGAAATTGTCATTGCGAGGAACGCCGTGACGAAGCAATCCCGTGGCACACGAGATCGCCACGTCGCCGTTGGCTCCTCGCGATGACAGTTTTTCAGAGCTTCCCTAGACGTCCTTCAACAGCGGAACGTCGTTG
>DATBVX010000121.1:0-3284 GCA_036515135.1 Steroidobacteraceae bacterium | reverse complement strand
TTCATACCCTGCTTGCGGAAGAACTCGGGCGTGGCGCCGGTGGGCGCGACTCCGAGCGCGTTCACGCCGATGACCTTGCCCGTGTTCGGGTTGTAGATGAGCGCCTGCGTCTCGCCGCCCCAGCTCAACACGTCCCACATGGTCGACGTGGCCGCGAGCATCGCGCAGGCTGCATCGACAGCGTTGCCGCCCTTCTGAAACATCAGCGCGCCCGCCGTGGCAGCGAGCGGTTTGCCGGTGATCGCCATCCAGTGCTGGCCATGCAGCTGCGGCTTCACCGTGCGGGCCTGCGCGGGTGTGGCCATCAGGCTGACTGCCGTCGTCACACTGGCGAGTGCACAGACGAGCGCAGAACGCGTTTGGATTGGCATCGTCCGTCTCCGGGCTAGTCTGAAATCGTCGGTTCGATCCTTAAGGGTTTCGCGGCCTTGTACCGCTTGCGCCCCGCGATCAAGCCGAGCAGGACGCCGAAAGCGCACCACGAGATCACCGGAACGTCGCCGGCGCGGGCATAGAGCGTCAGCCCGGTGCGCGGTTCGACCGTGGTCGTGAGCACGTCCGGCTTGAACTGCGCAATTCTTTCGAGGACGCGTCCATCGGCGTCGATGACCGCCGTGATGCCATCATTCGTCGCGCGCAGCATCGGACGGCCGGCTTCAAGGGCGCGCATGCGCGCGATCTCGAGATGCTGGTGAGGCGCGGTGGAATCGCCGAACCACGCGTCGTTGCTCACATTGACGAGCAGGGTCGCCTCTCTCAGTACGGCGAGCTGCTGGCTGCCGTACGCGTCCTCGTAGCAGATCGTGGCGCCGAGTTTCTGCCCGCCGGCACGCAGAGGGGGTTGCTCGGGCGCTCCGGCGGTCATGTCCACGTACGGCAGGCTCATGAGACGCATCCAGCTGCGCACAAAATCCGGAACCGGGAAGAACTCGCCAAAGGGAACCAGCCGCCGCTTGTCATACCAGGTCGCCTGATCGCTCATCGCCACGATGGAGTTGCGATACTCGCGTCGCTCAAAGTCGTAGCGCAGCAGACCGATGATGAGATCGGATCGCTTCGCACGCGCGTCGCGTTGCAGAGTGTCGAGGTAGTCCTGCACCTCGTGAGCCAGAGCAGGTAACGCCGCCTCCGGCCACACCACGATGCGGCTGCCGAGCGCGCGCTCGGTGAGCTGCCGATAGAGCACCAGGGTCGCAGCGCGATTCTCCTCCTGCCACTTGAGATCCTGCGAGATCGCGCCCTGGACCAGGCTCACGCTCAACGGGTCACCGGTGCGGGTAGTCCACTCGAATCGCGTGAGTCCCGCCCCGGCCGCCCACACCACGATGGCGACCATCACGGCGAACACACGCGCCAGGCCTTTCTCACGAATTGCAGCGACGAGCGCACCCGCGGAGATCATGACGAGCAGGCTCAAGCCGTAAACGCCCGCGAGCGGTGCAAAGCCGGCGAGCCACGAGTCGATCTGGCTGTAGCCGAGCGCCAACCACGGGAAGCCGCTGAACAACCAGCCGCGCAGCCATTCGACGCTGACCCACAACGCCGGCAGCGCCACCAGCCATCGCAACAGGCCGGACCGCGGCAGCCAGCGTGCGGCGCTGTAACCCACCAGCGCGTGGTAGAGCCCCATGATCGCGACCAACGACAGCATCAACAGGATCGCGACCCACAATGGCGCCTGGCCGAACACGTGAATGCTGGTGTAGAGCCAGTAGGTGCCGGCGAGAAACGTTCCCGCGCCAAACCAGAAACCTAAGCCCGCGGCGTGGCGTGGTGTCGCCCCTTCCCACAGCAGCGTGAGCGCCGCTGGGCAGAGAATGGCCAGAGGAAAAATGGCGAACGGCGCGAAGGCGGCCGAGAGCAAGCCGCCCAGCGCGAAGGCGAGAAATGCGCCGAAGCGAAGCGGTGCCCGCACCTATTCAGGCCCGCTCGTCAGGCCGTGGTGGAATGTCGCGCGGTGTCGTCACGCGCAACGTGTCGATGCGCCGCCGGTCGGCGCGCTGGACGCGGAATTCGATGCCGTCCACCGTCACCGTCTCTCCACGACGTGGCAGCCGTCCGAGCTGGTGCGTGATCAGTCCGCCGATCGTGTCGAACTCCTCGTCGGTGAACTCCGCGCCAAAGTATTCGTTGAACTCTCCGATGCGTGTCAGCGCTCGAACCATGAATGTCCGCGCGCTCTCGCGGCGGATCGGTTGATCGTCCTCGACGTCGTACTCGTCGTCGATCTCCCCCACGATCTGCTCGATGACGTCTTCGATCGTGACCAGCCCGGAAACGCCGCCGTACTCGTCCACCACGATCGCCATGTGATTGCGGCTCACGCGGAATTCCTTGAGCAGCACGTTGAGCCGCTTGCTCTCTGGCACGACCACCGCTGGCCGCAAGAACTCCTTGAGATCGAATTCCTGGGTCCGCTCAGGCTGCGCGAAGAAGCGCAGCAGGTCCTTGGCGAGCAGGATGCCGAATACCTGATCACGATCCTCGCCGATGATCGGAAAGCGTGAGTGACCCGACTCCACCACCACCGGGAGCATCTGCTCCGGCGGGTCCTCGCGCTGGAGCACGACCATCTGCGAGCGCGGCACCATGATGTCGCGCACCTGCGTGTCGCCGACTTCGAGCACGCCCTCGATCATGGCGAGCGACTCGGCGTCGATCATTCCGCGCCGACTCGCTTCGCGCAGCCCCTCGATGAACTCCTCGCGATCGCGCGGTTCGCGGCCCTTGCCCTGCGTGAGTCGTCTCAGCCAGCGTCCGGTGGAGCTCGTTTGATCGTCTGCCATGGATGAACGCGCTAGCGCGTGACCTCGTATGGATCCGGAAAATCGAGCGCGGCGAGAATGCGGCGTTCGCGCCGTTCCATACGCATGGCAGCGGCGCTGCGCTCGTGCTCGTAACCGAGCAGGTGCAGGGTGCCGTGCACGATCATGTGGGCCCAGTGCGCCGCGCGTGACTTGTGTTGCTCGCGGGCCTCGGCTGCTACGACCGGCGCACAGACGACCAGGTCGCCGAGTTGCCGCCGACCGTCCGCGCGCCGCACGGTGGCCGGAAAGGCCAGCACGTTGGTGGCCTTGTTCCGGCGGCGGTACCTGTGATTGAGCCGGTGACTCTCGGCCCTGCCGACGACGCGAACCACCAATTCCCATGCGCCGCGACGCTGGCCAAGTGCCGCGCGCACCCAGCGCGTGATGTGCTTGCGCGAGGGAACCCAGGGTTTGCGTGTGGCGTAGATCACTGTGATTTCAATGCCCACGGATGGTTGCCGTCCGGCCCCTCACCCC
>DATBVX010000120.1:0-23572 GCA_036515135.1 Steroidobacteraceae bacterium | reverse complement strand
GGTCGAGGTATTGGCTGCCCTCGGCGATCCGGCGACGCCCTGGCCGGGGCAAACGCGTCTTGCGCGCCAGTGGTATGAACCCCAGCTCGAACATCTGTACGAGGCGGCACACACGCGTGCCGCCGATCTCGAACAACTCGAGCAGCTCTCGACCCAATACGCGTCGCGCGAGCGTTTCCTCACCGAGCTGGCGCTCGATCCGCCGCAGGCATCGGGAGACGAGGCCGGGCCCCCATTGCTCGACGAGGATTATCTGGTGCTCTCGACGGTGCACTCGGCCAAGGGACAGGAATGGGATGCCGTGTACGTGCTCAACGTCACCGACGGCAGCTTCCCATCGGAGTTTGCGGGCGGCAAGCCGGCGCAGATCGAGGAAGAGCGGCGGCTCCTGTACGTCGCGATGACGCGTGCGCGTTCGCAACTCGAGCTCGTCTATCCATTGCGCTTTCACATCACGCAGCAGCACCGCTACGGCGACGCGCACGTGTACGGCGCGCGCAGCCGCTTTCTGACGCCACGCGTGCTCGAAACGCTGCGCGAGATGGCGGTGCCGGTCGACGCAGCTCGCGATGCGCAAACTGTCGCCGTTTGCACACACATCGATGCCGGCGCGCGGCTGCGCGACCTCTGGTAGGTGTTAAGCTTTCGTTCAGGCGCGCTGAGCCATCTTGCGCAGGAATTCAAGGTTCGGGAGTAAGAGACATGAAGCAATTCCGCTGTCGAGCGTTCGTCGTTGCCATTGCGGCACTGGTCGCCATTCCGTTAGCCGTCGTTGCCGCGGACAAGACCGGCTCCAAGAAGGAGCAGGCCACTTACAACCAGGCCGAAGTGATGAAGGAAGCGGATGAATTCTTCGGCTCGGGCGCGGCGGGGCTCGCCGACGTGATTGCCAAGGCCTTCAAGGAGCAGGGCGAACCGAACGCCTACATCAAGGGAAACGAAGGCGGTGGCGCCATCGGTGTCGGAGTGCGTTACGGCAAGGGCACGTTACAGACGCACGACGGCGGGACGCGCGAGATCTACTGGCAGGGACCGTCGATCGGCTTCGACGTGGGCGGCAATGCGGCCAAGGTGTTCGTGCTGATCTACAACCTCAACGATGAAGAGACGCTGTTCCAGCGCTTTCCAGGAGTCGAGGGCAGCCTCTATTTCGTCGGCGGCGTCGGGCTCAACTATGCGCGCGCCAGCGACGTCACGGTTGCACCGGTGCGCTTCGGCGTCGGCTGGCGCCAGGGCGCGAGCGTCGGCTATGTCCACTTCACCAAAGAGAAATCGCTGAATCCGTTCTGAAGCCGGCGAGAGTGGCGTCAGGGCTTGACGAACTTCAGCGTAAAGCGGTCGCTCTCGCCGATCGCAGCGAACTTCGCGCGGTCCTGGTTTCCGAGTCGATACGCCGGCGGTAACGTCCACACGCCCTTTTCATAGTCCTTGGTGTCTCTGGGGTTGGCGTTGATCTCCGAGCGTCCGACCAGCTTGAATCCCGCGGCTTCGATCAGCTGGATGGCGTGGTCCTCGTTGACATAGCCGCTGGCCGCTTTCGGATCCTGCGGTACCGCCGGGTTGCCGCGATGCTCGACGACGCCCAGCACGCCACCCGGTTTGAGCGCGCGGAATGCAGCCTCGAAGACCTTCGGCGCCCACTCCCGGCCCATCCAGTTGTGGATATTGCGAAAGGTGACCACCAGGTCCGCTGCGCCCGGTGGCGCGATCTCCAGCGCGTTCGCTCCGAGCGCCGTCACGATGACCTTGCCGTAGACGTCGGGATTCGCCGCCAGCTTTGCCCGATAGGTCTTCAACCCGTCCTGCGCGCCCTGCGGGGATTCCGCGGGATTAATGTGAGCCGCGTAGTACGTGCCTTTTTCCTTGAGCACCGGCGCCAACACTTCTGTGTACCAGCCACCGGTTCCGGGCCACAACTCGACCACCGTCATGTCCCGTCGCAGCCCGAAGAACGTCAACGTCTCCTTCGGGTGCCGGTACCCGTCACGTGCCTTGTTGGCATCCGACCGATGGACACCGGCAAGTGCCGCGTCGAGGGCCGCCGCTGTCGCCGCGTCGGTTTGCGGCAGCGCCGGGCCAGTGGCCGCGGTCGGTGCTGCGCACGCGAGCAGCAATGCGCTGGCGGCGGCGGTAAGTACGGTGCTCGAGATCTTGAGGTTCATGGTTGTTCTCTCCAGCGGTCGGTCAGCGGTCTTTCTTGTTACCTGTGGCCCGGTTAGTCAATCGTGGGCACGGCGGGTTCGCGGCCCGAAAAAAAGAACCCCGCGAGGCGGGGTTCCGAAGCTTGAAATCCTGTCAGTCGAGGCTTACCAACGGCCGCGTCCGCCACCGCCACCGCCGGCGAACTTCGGGCGCGCCGGACGTTCTTGAGCCTCGTTCACGCGCAGCGGCCGGCCACCCATCTGGAAGCCATTGAGCTGCTGAATCGCGTTCTGGGCCTCACCCGCAGCCATTTCCACGAAGCCGAAGCCGCGTGGACGTCCGGTCTCACGGTCATTGATCAGCTTGACCGATTCGACCTTGCCATGGCGCTCGAAAAGCCCGCGCACCTCGTCTTCCGTGGCGCTGAAAGGCAGATTCCCTACGTAAATCGTCGTCATTCGAGTTCTCACTCTGCAAGCGGCGCTTCGGTCGTGCCTCCCTGGGGTCGGGCGAAACCTGGAGCCGCAGTTTCAACTTACAGGTCAGGTACGAGCACGTGAATCGATGGAGACACGGATGCCCGGACCGAAGGCCTGCGCCTTTGGTCGTGCACAGATCAACTCAAGCTGGCTGAAGGGCGAGAAGCCTGGAAGGAAGAACTCACTCGAACGCCCGCTGGAAGGATTGATGAGAGTACGAACCGGGGCGGGAGCTTACGTCAGCACCTGATCGTTGGCAAATTAGGGAGGGTCTGGAAACCTCTATGAATCAGGCTTTTGCGACGCAAGAGCGGCAGACGCCTGGCTCAGCCGCGCCACAACGTCCAGGCGCCGATGAGAATGAAGCCGACCCCGACGACGCGAGTGAGAAGATTGGTATTGACGTTCTGGGCGATGAATCCGCCCACCAGCACGCCCAGACCGGCAGCCACCACCAGAGCTGCCGCGGCCGCGAGGAACACCAACCCCTTCGCTTGCGGGTTCTGCGCCGCAAAAAGCAGGGTGGCAAGCTGGGTCTTGTCGCCGAGCTCGGCCAGAAACACGGTGGCAAAGACGCCGATGAGGCTCTTGGTGTCCATGGGTGACCTCAGATGGCGGCGGGGAGCACACCCGGCGCCCAAGAGGAAGAGACTGTCTAGCCTGCGCCGTCGGGCTCGAGATAGGCGTAACCGTTCAGCTCGCCCTCGTAGAAGCGCTTCAGCACCTGGCTCTCCGCGAGCGACAGGCGGCCCTCCCGCACGGCGCGTTCGCAGTCGCGCGAGAGCTTCGGATGCAGTTCGGCGACGTCGTACTCCATGTACTCGAGCACGCGGTTGGCCGTGTCGCCCTTGACGATCTCCTCGATCCACCACCCGCCCTCGTCATGCAGCCGGATGTGGACCACGTGGGTGTCGCCGAACAGGTTGTGCAGGTCGCCGAGCGTTTCCTGATAGGCGCCGACCAGGAAAGCGGCGAGGTAATAATCCTCGTTGGGCTTGAGCTCGTGCAGCTCGAGCGCACGCTTGACGTCGCGATGGCTCACGAAGCGGTCGATCTTGCCGTCGGAATCGCAGGTGATGTCGGCCAGCACCGCGTTGCGCGTCGGCCGCTCGTCGAGGCGGTGGATCGGCATGATCGGGAAAATCTGACCGATCGCCCAGCTGTCGGGCAATGACTGAAACACGGAGAAGTTGCAGAAGTACGTGTCGCTGAGTATCGGCTCGAGGTCTTCGAGCTCCTCCGGTACGTTGTTCAGCTTGCGGCAATAGTCGCGGATCTTGGCGCACGTCGCCCAGTACAGCCGTTCGGCGAGTCCGCGAAACTCGAGATTGAGATAGCCGAGGTTGAACATCTGTAGCGCCTGTTCGCGCGCCTGGAGTGCATCGTGATAGCACTCGACCAACCGCCGCTCGCTCACAGTCCGGTAGGCCTCGAACAGGTCCTGCACCGGCTGCGGGATGTCATCGCCGCCGTTGTAGTCCTCGGTGACGTGTCCCGCCACACGGAACTTGTCGAGCGCGGAGGACCCCAGGGTATTGAAGATGAGCACGCTGTGATGTGCGGCGATGGCGCGGCCGGACTCGCTGATGATCATGGGGTGCGGGATGTCGCGCGCGTCGCAGACACTGGCGATCCGGTACACGACGTCATTCGCATACTCGTTGAGCGTGTAGTTCATCGAGGACTCGAAATTCGTGCCGCTGCCGTCGTAGTCGACGCCGAGTCCGCCGCCGACATCTATGTATTGCAGCCCTGCGCCCATGATCTTCAGCTCCGCGTACACATGCGCGAGCTCGTTGATGGAATCCTTGACGCGCCGGATGTCCTGCAGCTGGCTTCCGGGATGGCAATGCACGAGCTGCAGGCAGTCGAGCATGTTGGCGCGCTTGAGCGTCTCGAAGAGCTCGAGGATCTCGGTGATGAACAGTCCGAACTTCGATTTCTCGCCGGCCGACTCGCGCCAGCGCCCGGCGCCTTCGCTGGCGAGCTTCACGCGCACCCCGATCCGCGGCCGGACCTGGTAGCGCTCGGAGTGCTTGAGGATGAGTTGCAGCTCGGAGAAATTCTCCACCACCGGGATGATCATGCGCCCGAGCTTGCTGGCGAGGGTCACCGCCTCGATGTAGCTGTCATCCTTGAAGCCGTTGCAGACGATGAGCCGTTCCGAATCCCCTTCGGTCATCGCCATGACCGCGAGGAGCTCGGGCTTGGAACCCACCTCGAGCCCGAACCCGAACTGCGCCCCGTAGCGATAGACCTCTTCGACTACCAGGCGCTGCTGGTTGACCTTTATCGGATACACAGCCGCGTAGCGGTTCTTGTACTCGTTCTCCGCGATGGCACCGGCGAACGCGTCGTGCAAATGACGCAGGCGGTGCGCGAGGATGTCTGAAAAGCGCACCACCAGGGGTGCGCGCAGGTCGCGCGCGATCAGACCTTCGACGACTTCCAGCAGGTCGATCTCACGCTCGCGGCGCGTATCCGGCCGGACGACGACGTGACCGGCGGCATTGATCCCGAAGTATCCCTTGCCCCACGCCTCGACCTGGTAGAGTTCGAGCGAGTCCTCGATTTTCCAGTTCTGGCCCGGCGCAAGCTTCTTCGCAGCGTTATCCACGGTTGCCGACTGCACCTCGAGCGCTAGGAGCCTGCTAAAAGTTGCGCGCACGATAGCAAAACGGAGCAAGAAGTAAATTGCGCTGATGCACTCAGCGCGTGGCTACCGGGCGCGCCGGATCCCGGATCCACTCGCTCCACGAGCCGGCGTACAGACGTGCGCCGCTGTGACCGGCCACTTCGAGCGCGAGCAGGTTGTGGCAGGCGGTCACGCCGGAGCCGCACATGCTGACGATGTCGCGCCCCTTGGCAGCGGCGAGCGCCGTGCGCCAGCGCTCGCGCAGTTCTGCGGGGGTCAGAAAGCGCTGCCCGGCGTCGACGTTTCTCAGGAACGGGTGATTGCGGGCGCCGGGGACGTGGCCGGCGACCGGGTCGATCGTTTCGTTCCGGCCGGCGAAGCGATCACTGGCACGGGCATCGACTAACAACAGGGTGCCATCCGCGAGCCCGCTCATCACTTCTTCGACGCTGACAGCCGCGCCAGGATCGACGCGCGGCGTAATCGTCGCGGGTCTGATCACCGGGACGCGATTGTTCACGGGCTGACCGGCTTCGACCCACGCCTTGAGGCCACCATCCAGGACCGCGACCTTCCGGTGTCCCACCCAGCGCATCATCCACCACAATCGGGCGGCGAGCGCACCACTCGCAGCGTCGTAAGCGACGAGCTGTGAGGCCTGTTCGATGCCCCACGAACCCAGTTTGCGGGCAAACGTCTCGGGATCGGGCAGGGGATGACGACCCGTGCGCGCCGTGACCGGGCCGGAGAGATCCGCGTCGAGGTGCGCGTAGCGTGCGCCAGGGATGTGTCCCTCGGCGTACTGCTGCGATCCGGCGGAGGGATTGCCGAGGTCGAAGCGGCAATCGACGACGACCCAGCCGGGATCGGCGAGATGTGGCGCCAGCTCAGCCGGCTCGATCAGCGTCGTATAGTCCACCAGCTTCGCCTCGCATGGTGTAATCATGAGTGTACCGATTCTAAGCCAGAGCATTCCGCGCCGGCCGCCGGATCTGCGGCAGGAGAAGATCGGCCTGCGGCTCGTCGTGCGTTGACGCGCCCCGCATCTTCCTTGGCGACTCGTGGTGTGGCTACAATCGGGCCGGATCGCACGCCGCCGCCACACAAACGCGGGATTCGCTTTTCTATGGCACTCGAGCTCTATTGGGGAAGCGGCAGTCCATACTCCTGGCGCGTCATGCTGGCGCTCGAGCACAAGCGCTTGCGATACGAGTCGCACCTGCTCGAATTCTCCAAGCAGGAGCAGAAGTCTCCGCACATGCTGAAGCTCAACTTCCGCGGCCAGGTGCCGGTGCTGAAGGACGGTGACTACGTCTGCTTCGAATCGCTGGCGATCCTCTATTACCTCGATCTCAAGTACCCCGAGCCGCCGATCTTTGGCCGCTCGCCGGAAGAGGCGGGCGTGATCATGCGCGTCATCTGCGAGTTCCAGGCCTACGTCGAGCCGCAACTGATGAAGATCGCGCGGCTGGTGTTCTCCGGCAGTGTTTCCAAGGAGCTGGACGCGATCACGCGCGCGATGCATACGGTAGGGAATGAAGCGCGCACCATCGAAGGACGCCTCAGCAAATCGGACTGGATCGTCGGTGAGAGCGTCTCGGCCGCTGACTTCGTGATCTTTCCCAGCATCCAGCTGCTGCTGCGCGCGCTTCGCCGCGGCGAAGCGGCCGATCTGCGGTCGCGCTTCCTGCCGATGGAAGTGAACTATCCGGCGCTGGCGCGCTGGATTGCGCGCATGGAAGCACTGCCCGGCTACGAACGCACGTATCCGCCGCACTGGCGCGAGCGACCGGCGAGCGTCGCGAGCTGAGCTGGAAGTCGCACGCCGAGCATCGTGGAGTGGCGCAATCCCGCTGCTCACTGCTAACCTGACGACCCTTTGCAGCCGCACACGTCGTAGCTCGCACCTCGATCAATCATGAGCAATTACCCGATCCACGTCGATTTTCCCGGACGCATCGTTCTTGTCGGCTTCGGCAGCATCGGCCAGGGCGTACTGCCGCTGATCCTGCGACATCTCGGCGCTGTGAAGCCTGAGCGCATCACCATCGTCACGGCAGATGACACCGGCCAGCGCGAGGCCGCACAGTTCGGCATCAAGTTCGTCAATAATCCGTTGACACGCGACAACTACAAGCGTGTGCTCGAACCGCTGGTGGGACGGGGCGATTTCCTGCTCAACGTGTCGGTGGACGTGTCGAGCATCGCGCTGATCAAGTTCTGCTGGGAGAAGGGCGCGCTCTATCTCGACACTTGCATCGAGCCGTGGCCGGGCGGTTATACCGATCCCACGATCCCCATCTCCCGCCGCTCCAATTACGCGCTGCGCGAAGAAGCGCTCGCGCTGCGGCAGGGAAACGCGCGCGCGCCGACCGCGGTGATCACGCACGGCGCCAATCCCGGACTGGTCTCGCATTTCGTCAAGCAGGCGCTGCTCAACATCGCCGCCGACACCGGCGTCAAGACGGGCGTGCCGGCCAACCGCGAGGAATGGGGGCGGCTGGCGCAGAAGCTCGGCGTCAAGGTGGTCCACATCGCCGAGCGTGATACGCAGGTTTCGAATCGGCCCAAAGACCCGGGCGAGTTCGTCAACACGTGGTCCATCGACGGGTTCGTGAGCGAAGGCTCGCAGCCCGCCGAGCTTGGCTGGGGTACGCACGAGCGCAATTTCCCGCGCGATGGCGCACGCCACGACTTCGGTTGCCAGGCGGCCATCTTTCTCAATCAGCCGGGGGCGGGCACGCGCGTGCGCACCTGGACTCCGCGTGCAGGCCATTTCCACGGCTTCCTCATCACCCACGGCGAATCGATCTCGATCGCGGATTACTTCACCGTGCGCGATGGGATGACCGTGGCATACCGCCCGACCGCGCATTATGCGTACCACCCCTCCGACAACGCCGTACTGTCCGTGCACGAGTTCGCTGGCCGCAACTGGCGCCTGCAGGACACCAAACGGATCATGATGGAGGACATCACCAAGGGCATCGACGAGCTGGGCGTGCTGCTCGCGGGGCACAAGAGGAATGCCTACTGGTACGGCTCGCAGCTCTCGATCGACGAGGCGCGCAAGCTGATCCCGTTCAACAACGCCACCAGCCTGCAGGTGACGGCGGCAGTCCTGTCCGGGATGGTGTGGGCGATCGAGAATCCGAGCCGCGGTCTGATCGAACCCGACGAAATGGATTTTCAGCGCAACCTCGAAGTCTGCATGCCGTATCTTGGGCCGGTCGCCGGTGAGTACACCGACTGGAACCCGCTGTTCGATCGCGGCCGCCTGTTCCCCGAGGATCTCGATACCAACGATCCCTGGCAGTTCAAAAACGTCAGGGTCGTCTGAACGTGTCGAAAGTCGCTGCGGCCTGATCCGCGGATCCGTCCTCACTCGGTGAGCAATGCAGCGATGAGCGCCTCGATCTTCTTCGCGCGCTCATCGCCAGTGTGCGTCTCGCCGACGAATGTGCCGCGCAGGTGTCCCTGCTTGTCGATGACATAGAACGCCGGCCAGTAGCGATTGCCGAGGGCACTCCAGTACGAGAAATCATTGTCGAGCATCACCGGATGCTTGATGCCGAACTCTTTCACCTTGACAAGAACACGCGCGCGTTCGTGCTCGTGCGCGAACTCCGGGCTGTGGACACCGAGCAGTGCAAGACCCTTTGGACCCAGCCGCGCTTCGACGTTGCGCAGCCATGGGATCGAGCGATAGCAGTTCCAGCAGTCGAAAGTCCAGACATCGATCAAGAGCACCCTGCCGCCGTAATCGGCCAGTTTCAGCGGCGGAGAATTGATCCAGGCTTCGGCGCTGGTATGCGTGAATTCGGGCGCGTGAACTGGCGCTGAATTCCCGGCGTCGCAGCTCGTCGCGACAAGCGCGGCGGCGCAGACGAGGAGGCGCGACTGTTCGGCGATGCGAGGGCTCATGGCGAATGCGTGAATGCTCGACTCAGCCAGCATGACCGGGCGACCGGCATGGTTATTTCACTGGATGTTCGCCGTAGGTGATTTCCAGCACGACGAACGTCCGCGTTCCACCGGGTAGCTCGACGCTCACCTCGTCGGCGACCGCCTTGCGCATCAGCGCATGCCCGAGCGGCGAATCCATGCTGATGAAATCGGCCTCGCGATCGAACTCGTCCGGACCGACGATGCGAAGGTGACGCTCGGCACCCGTGTCGTCTTCGATTCTTACCCAGGCGCCGAAGAATACGCGGCTCGTGTCGCTTGGCGGCTGCTCGACGATGACCATGCCCTCGAGGCGCTTGCGCAGGAAGCGCACGCGCCGATCGATTTCGCGCAGCTGCCGTTTGCCGTAGGTGTATTCGGCGTTCTCAGAACGGTCGCCCTGCGCCGCCGCCGCCGCAACCGCGGCGGTAACCTGCGGGCGCAGCACCTTCCACAGGTGATCGAGCTCCCTCCGCAAACGCTCAGCGCCGGTCGGCGTGATGAACTTGGAAGCGGGTGCGTCGGGCGGGCGATAACGCGCCATGGAGCGTCAAATTCCCTGAAATGCCAATGATTTGTGCGTCTGATCACAGTTTTGACTTAAGCGTCTCTCTAATCTTTCGAGCCCATGGGCGTCAAGTACTACACGCATTTCCTGATGCACGAGCAGCCGGAACGACTGAGCGAGTTCAGCGGCGTGGTGGAGCTCAATCGCTCGCCGCGCGCGGCCAACGACATGAAGGACATCGCCTCGATCCTGGCACGCAGCCTCCAGATGGAGTCGAAAGACATCCGCATCCTGCACTGGGCGCGCCTGCACTGAATCCCCTAGCGGACTTTCCTTCCCTTCATCAAAGTCCGCTTCTCTGACCCCAGATCTGAAAAGGTCTGGGGTTTTTTTTGCCTGTCCCCATACTCTCCATGCCTGTCATGAGCTTCCCGGATCACTTCTCACGCCAGTCGACCGACTACGCCGCGCATCGGCCCCGGTATCCCGCCGAGCTGTTCGCATGGCTGGCGTCACTAGGCACGGGGCACGAGAGGGTCTGGGACTGCGCGACCGGAAACGGGCAGGCCGCCGTCGATCTCGCCAATCACTTCGATTCCGTGCTCGCCACGGATGCGAGCGTCGCACAGATCCGCAATCGGCACTTGCACGAGCGTATCGATTACCTGGTCGCAACCGCCGAACGTACGCCGTTCAAGGATCGCTGCTGCGATCTCGTCACCGTCGCGCAAGCAGTGCACTGGTTCGATTTCGAGCGCTTTTTTGCCGGGGTGCGGCGCATCGTCAGACCCGGCGGCGCCGTGGCGGTGTGGACTTACGCGTCGTTCCACGTGACCGATGAGGTCGATGCGGTGGTGAGTCGTTTCTACAGCGATGTCGTGGGGCCGTTCTGGCCACCAGAACGCGCGTATGTCGAGGCCGCCTACCGCACCATACCGTTTCCCTTCCCCGAGATGCCGGCGCCGCCATTCGAATGCGTGACCTGCTGGAATGTCGAGGGGCTCATCGGCTATCTGCGCAGCTGGTCCGCGGTGCAGCGATTCAGGGATGAGCAAGACCGCGATCCCGTGTCAGCGCTGCGCCCGGAGCTCGCGAAAGCCTGGGGTCCCGGGGCGGCCATTCGTCGCGTGAGCTGGCCGATTCACCTGCGCGTCGGGCGAGTCTGACCCCGCGCCCGAGTTCGCATATACTTCGCGCCCCATTGATTCCAAGCGGTCGTTTTCAGCCGCACAAAACCGCCAAGGCGGTTCCGTGGCCGACCCAAGACCCTCAACCGAGACACCGGACAAGATGACCCGCACGCTTACGATGATCGCCATTGCCTCGTTGACTGCCTGCGCTGCCGCCCCCCAAGACCCGATTCCCGTCGCGCCACCTCCCGCTCCGTCACTCGGCTCCGGGCTCGACCCCGACGGTTTTGATCGCGGCGTCCGTCCGCAGGACGACCTGTTCCGCTTCGTCAACGGCAGGTGGCTCGAATCGACACAAATTCCACCCGACCGTTCCAACTACGGTTCCTTCACACTGCTCGATGACGAGGCACAGGCAAACGTGCGCGCGATCGTCGAAGAAGCGGCCAACTCGCCTGCGAAAGAGCCCGGCTCGGACGCGCAGAAGATCGGCGACTTCTATCTGAGCTTCATGGACACGGCGCGCGCCGACTCGCTGGGTCTCGCGCCACTGGCAGCTGAACTGAAGCGCATCGACGCGATCGCCAGCGCCGCGGACGTCAACCGCTACTTCGGCTATTCGCAACGCATCGGGATCGCGCACCCGATCTGGTTCATCGTGGACCAGGACGAGAAGAACACCACCACCTACATCTCTTACGTGTACCAGAAAGGTCTGACGCTGCCGGATCGCGACTACTACCTGAAGACCGATGAAAAGTTTGTGGGTATTCGCGCCAAGTACCTTGCGTACATCGCTGAGCTGCTCGAACTCTCGGGTCTGGCCGATCCGCCGGCGCTCGCGCAACGCATCATGGCGCTCGAGACCCGCCTCGCCGCCGCGCAGTGGACGCGAGTGCAGAATCGCGACGCGCTAGCCCGGTACAACAAATTCACGATCGCGGATGCCGACAAACTCACGCCAGGGTTCAACTGGGGGGAATTCTTCGCCGCCGCCGGAGTGCCGGCCGGGGAGCTGGTGATTTCGCAACCGAGCTTCTTTACGGCGCTGGGAGCGGCAGTGCAGGAGGTTCCGGTCGATGACTGGAAGGCGTATCTCAAGTACAAGCTGATCGACGGCCATGCTCCCTACCTGAGTTCGGAGTTCGTCGACCTGCACTTCGACTTGCATGGGCGCACGCTCAAGGGCATCGAAGAGAATCGCCCGCGCTGGAAGCGCGCGGTCGAGTCGATGGATGACACGATGGGCGAGATAGCGGGCCGGTTGTACGTGCAGAAGCACTTCAAGCCCGACGCCAAGCGGCGCATGGATGAGCTGGTCGCGAACCTGCTGGCGGCCTTTAAGCTCTCGATCGACGAACTCGAGTGGATGAGCCCGGCGACCAAACTCGAGGCACAGAAAAAGCTCGCGAGCTTCACCGTCAAGATCGGTTACCCGGACAAGTGGAAAGACTACTCCGCGCTTACGATCACTCCCGACGACCTGGTCGGCAACCTGATGCGTTCGGCGGGGGTCGAGCACGCGCGTTTCGTCGGCAGGCTCGGCAAGCCGATCGATCGCACCGAATGGCTGATGACGCCGCAGACGGTGAACGCCTACTACAACCCGTCGATGAACGAGATCGTCTTTCCGGCAGCCATCCTGCAACCGCCGTTCTTCAACGTGGCGGCGGATGACGCTGCCAACTACGGCGCGATCGGTGCCGTGATCGGTCACGAGATCAGTCACGGATTTGACGACCAGGGACGCAAGTACGATGGCGAGGGCAATCTGCGCGATTGGTGGACGAGCGAGGACGCAGAACGCTTCAAGCTGCGCGCCGGGAAGCTCGTGGCGCAATACGCTCTTTACAGCCCGCTGGATGGGTTGAGCGTCAACGGTGAGCTGACACTGGGCGAGAACATCGGCGATCTTTCCGGGCTGGCCGTGGCGTTCAAGGCATACCAACTCTCACGCCGCGGAAAACCTGGCACGGTCATCGATGGCTTCACGGAGGAACAGCGCTTCTTCATGGGCTGGAGCCAGATCTGGCGCCGCAAGTATCGCGACGAGGACATGCGCGCGCGGCTGCTCACCGACCCGCACAGCCCCAGCGAGTACCGCTGCAATGGGATCGTTGCCAACTTGAGCGAGTTCTATCGTGCCTTCGACGTCAAGCCCGGCGACCGGCTGTATAGAGCGCCGGAGGAGAGGGTGGAGATCTGGTAGAAGGAAGAAACGGTTGACATTCGGCAGTTGGCAGTTGGCAGTTGACAGCAAGAAGGAAATCCATCTTCTTGCCAACCGCCAACCGCCAACCGCCAACCGCCAACCGCCAACCGCCAACTGCCAACTGCCAACCGTCAACTGTCAACTTTCTCGTGGAGCACTACATGCGCCTGACAACTGCATTCCTCGTACTGGCCTCCCTGCTGCTTTCCGGCTGCGGCTACAACACGCTGCAGTCCGAGGACGAGCAGATCAAGGCGGGTTGGTCTGAAGTGCTGAATCAATACCAGCGCCGCGCCGACCTCGTTCCAAACCTGGTCAACGTCGTCAAGGGCGCTGCTGCGCAGGAACGCGATGTACTGGATGCCGTCGTCGAGGCGCGTTCGCGCGTTGGAGCCATCCAGGCCACGCCCGAGCTGATCAACGACGAGGCGGCATTCAAGCGCTTCCAGGATGCGCAAGGCGAGCTCACCAGTGCGTTGGCGCGGTTACTCGTGGTCGTGGAGCGCTATCCGGAGCTCAAGTCGATCGCCGCCTACCGCGACCTGCAGGCGCAGCTCGAAGGCATCGAGAACCGCATCGCGGTCGCACGCAAGCGCTACATCGAGTCCGTGCAGGCGTACAACACGACCGTGCGCTCGTTCCCAAGCAACCTCACTGCGATGCTGTTCGGCTTCAAGGTCAAGCCGAATTTCAGCGTCGAGAGCGAAGCGGCGATCTCAAAGCCGCCGTCCGTCGACTTCGGCACGGAAGCGCCTGCCGCGCAACCTTAGGACCTGAGCGCCGCATCGGGCGCTGCAATGCGTTTTACGCCATGCCTCGCGCTCGCGGCCGCACTCCTGTGCGGCGGGATCGCCGCGAGCCTGGCGCAAGTCGACGTTCCGCCGCTCGGCACACGCGTTACGGATCTCACCGGCACACTGAGCGCCGCGCAGAGTGGCGCGCTCGAACAGAAGCTCAAAGCCTTCGAGGAGAGAAAGGGCAGCCAGCTCGCTTTGCTGATCGTCCCCACGACGCAACCCGAGGAAATTGCGGAGTTCGGAATCCGCGTCGCGGAAGCCTGGAAGCTTGGCCGCAAGGGTATCGATGACGGCGCGATCCTGCTGGTGGCCAAGGACGACCGGCGGATGCGCATCGAGGTGGGCTACGGGCTCGAAGGCGTACTGCCCGACGCCATCGCCAAGCGCATCATCGAAGAGACGATCTCGCCGCGATTCAAGCAGGGCGATTTCTACAGCGGCATCGACGCGGGCCTCGAGCAGATGATCAAGGTGATTGATGGCGAGCCTCTGCCGGAACCGGACCGCGGCTGGTCGCCGCCACCGGGCGTCAGAGACTGGGCCACAGTCGCTCTGGTCCTGGTGGTGATTGGTGGCAGTATCCTCCGGGTCCTGTTGGGACGCATGGGCGGCGCGCTTGCCACCGGCGGAATCACCGGAGCCATCGCCTATGTCATTACGCGCCTGTTACCCGTCGCCGCGAGCGTTGCCTTGGCTGGATTCATTCTCGCCCTCATTTTCGGAGGTTTTGGCGGACCGCGCGGCTGGACGAGCCGTGGACGGCGCGGCGGCGGTGGATGGAGCAGCGGTTGGGGCGGAGGCGGATTCGGTGGCGGCGGATCCGGGGGTGGAGGCTTCAGTGGTGGAGGCGGCGGTTTTGGCGGCGGTGGGGCGTCAGGGAGCTGGTAGATGAGCCCGATGCGTTTCCTGCGGCACTTGTTTGCGACCAGCGTGCAGACCCATCGCTGTTTCCCCACGCATGCGCTGGCCGCTGTCGAGCAGGAAATCCGCGCCGCCGAATCGCGCCACAGCGGTGAATTGCGCTTTGCCATCGAGACCGCGCTCGAGCCGCAAGCATTGTGGCGCGGCGTCACGCCGAGGCAGCGCGCCCTCGAAGTGTTCGCGCACCTGCGAGTATGGGATACGGCCCGTAACAACGGCGTATTGATTTACGTGTTGCTGGCGGACCGCGACGTCGAGATCGTCGCCGATCGCGGTTTCGACGGCCGGGTCCAACCGGCGGAGTGGGAAGCCGCCTGCCGCGCGATGGAGCGGGAATTCCATGAAAGATGCTACAAGGACGGGGCACTGGTGGGCGTCAGGGCGGTCAGTGCGCTCATCGAGCGCCACTTCCCGCCTGAGCCGCGGGACGTGAACGAACTGCCCAATCGTCCGGTCATATTGTGAACTCGTGTCGGAGAGACCTTGGGCGGTGCGATAATCCGCGGCGGGTCATGGAGAACATGACGGGCAATCGACATACGAATCAGGCGGGCGAGGCCCGCATGGCGCGGTTCATCGGACTCCTGGCGCCGATGGTCCTGCTGTCGGCGTGTTCGCTGCTCTCGGAGCCGATCCATAAGCTGATCAAGCCGAGAACACCCGCGCTCCCGGAAGCGGTCGAGCCCATCGGGTTGGCGCCGGTGGCCACCCACCGCTTCACACTCGATCCGGCCGGCCATGACGTCGTTGGGCTCATTCAGCTGACGGTCGCTTCGGCCGAGGACACGCTGCCCGACATCGCGCGGCGATTCAATCTCGGCTACGAAGAGATCGTGCGTGCCAACCCCGGCGTGGACCCGTGGCTCCCCGGCGCAGGTCGCGAGATCGTGCTGCCGACGCGTTTCGTCCTGCCGAATGCTCCACGTGAGGGTATCGTCCTCAACGTGCCGGCCATGCGGCTCTTCTATTACCCAGCGCGCAAGAAGGGCGAGCCCTTGACGGTGATCACCTATCCGATTGGCGTCGGACGCGTGGGCTGGGCGACGCCCGAGGGCACGACGAAGATCCTTAAGCGCACGCTCGATCCGACGTGGCGCGTGCCGCCGTCGATCCGGCAGGAACATCTCGAGATGGGCGACGAATTACCCGCGGTGGTTCCGCCCGGGCCCGACAATCCCCTCGGCCGCCATTCATTCACTCTCGGCTGGCCGGGCTACCTGATCCACGGGACGAACAAGGCCTACGGTGTCGGCATGCGCTCGAGCCATGGCTGCATTCGCCTCTACCCCGAGGACATGCTGCAGCTTTTCGACACGGTACCGATGGGCACCAAAGTGCGCGTCGTCAACCAGCCGCTGCTCTTCGGGCGCAATGGCGAGGACGTGCTGGTTCAGGCGCTCGGGGCGTTGGAGGACGACACGCGCGACTGGCAAAAGCACGGGCGCAAGCTCATGGAGAAAGCACTGCCGGAAACCGTCCGCCGCGGGCTCAAGGAAAAGGCGATCACGATCGATTGGGAAAGGGCCGAAGCGCTTGCGATCGCAGCGCACGGCGTACCCGTTTCGGTGCTTGCAAGCGATGCCAGTCTGGAAACCGAGCTGCACGCGGCGCGCTTCGTGCAGAACACAGTGCCCGCAGGCGCCAACTGGAACGGAGTGGTCGAACTGGATGAGGCCAAGTTCCAGGAGCTGCTTTCCGATCGCGAGACGACCGCCGACGCGACCGGCGCCGCGCCCTGAGCCACGACTCACCAGAACGATTCTTCACCGCCCCGCTCGGCGGCGACCGCGACCAGCCCGGTAGCCGTCGCACACAGGCGCCCATTCGAGTAAAGCGCGCTCTCGGTGAACGCCAGCGTGTCGGTGCGTTTGACGCAGGCCGCAAATACCTCGATGGGTGCTGCAAACACCGAGCGCATGAACTTCATCGACAGCTCGCACGTGCCGGAGCGCTGGTTGAGGAACTGCAGCGAGCCCGCGACGCCCAAACCGCAGTCGAAGAGCCCGGCCAGCATCGCGCCATTCACGGCGCGCAACCGCAAACCACCGAGATGGTAGTCGCGAATCGAATCGAGCGCGACACGCACGATCGCGCCATCGCGCAGATCGAGGGCGGAGTCAAACCGGCGGACGGCTGGCAAACGGTTGAATTGCTCGGCCCACGCCAAGCGCTCGGATTCGCCGAGCCCGATGGGTCGGGCGCGCAGCCGCAGACCCTCGAGCTGGGGATCACTGAATTCCATGGAATCTCTCCGGTCTCCGGGGCAGGCTGATTGCTGGCATGATACGCGCCGGCGAGCCATCACACGTTTGTCATACGGCATCGGTAGTCTCCGCCGGATTTTTGCCGACGTGAGGGACGCAATCGTGCGGGTGCTGATGATCTCGGACGTCTTTTTCCCGCGCATCAACGGGGTGTCGACGTCGATTGAGACCTTTCGGCGCGATCTCAACCGCCTCGGTCACGATACGCTGCTGATCGCGCCCGACTACCCGCAAGGATCGCAGTCGCAGGACGCGACGATTCGCCGCGTCCGTTCGCGCTACGTGCCGCGCGATCCCGAAGATCGCATGATGCGCCGGGGCGAGATCCGGCGCTTGCTCCCGGAGCTGGCTGCGAAGCGCTTCGACCTCGTTCACATCCAGACGCCGTTCATTGCCCACTACGCGGGCCTGGAGCTCGCGCGCCGGCTGGGTGTCCCGACCGTCGAGACTTACCACACGTACTTCGAGGAGTACCTGCATCACTACGTGCCCCTGCTTCCGGCCGCACTGACGCGCCTGCTGGCACGACGCTTCACCTGCTCTCAGGCCAACAGCGTCGATCGCCTGATCGCGCCCTCGCGAGCGATGCATGACGCACTCGTCGATTACGGCGTGCGCACGCCGATCGCGGTGATTCCGACGGGACTGGAGTCCGATCGGTTCGAGCCAGGTGACGGCGCACGCTTCCGTGCGCGTTTCGCCATACCCGCCGACCGGCCAGTGCTCGTGCACGTCGGGCGTATCGCGCACGAGAAGAACATCGACTTCCTGCTCCGCATGCTGGTCACAGTGCGCGCGCAGATTCCGGACATCCTGCTGTTGATCGCAGGCGAGGGTCCGGCACTGCCCCATTGCCGGCGGCTCGCCGCGAATCTCGGCCTCGATGGCAACGTGCTGTTCACCGGCTATCTCGATCGCCGGCGCGAGCTCCTCGATTGCTACCGGGCCGGTGATCTGTTCGTGTTCGCCTCGCGCACGGAAACGCAAGGCCTCGTCCTGCTCGAAGCGATGGCGCAGGGAGTACCCGCCGTCTCGACGGCCCACATGGGCACGATCGACGTTCTGGGGCCCGGACGCGGCTGTGCAGTCGTGGAGGAGCAGGAGCACCTATTCGCCGCCGAAGTGGTGAGCCTGATGAACGATTCCGTTGCACGCCGGCGCCTCGGCTGCGACGCTCAAGCCTACGCAGCCACGTGGTCGGCACACGAGCTCGCGATCCGGTTGATCGATCTCTATCGCGAAATGATCGGGCGTGTTGCGCATAGTTCACGCCAGGCATCGGCTCCCGCCATTCAGTCGCGCTGACCGTGAGATTGCCGGTCATGAGGACCGACCGCATTCCCGGTATAGTTCGCGTCCCCCGGGTCCGATGGACGTTTGGCCATGACGGAATGGCTCAAGCTCATGCTGGAAGAGATCGCGCGCAAGCAGGCGGAGCAGGATAGCGCTCGCGCCGAAGAGGCGCTGCGTGCGCAAGAGCGCCGGTCGGCCCGCGACCCTCGATCGCCGCCTGAACGTCGCGAACCCGCAGTGCCGTCGCGAGACTCGCGATGATTCCATTGAAGGATGACAACCCTTCGCAGATCACGCCGGTCGTGACCTATGCGTTGCTCGCGGCTTGCGTGCTGGTGTTTCTGTGGCAGATGACTCTCGGCCCCGAGGGCGGAAAGGCCGCGGTGTACGCGCTTGGCGTGATCCCGGCGGTGCTGTTGGGAGATGCGCATCTGCCGCCCGAGATCGAAGTCGTCGGACCGTGGGCGACCGTGGTCACGTCGATGTTCCTTCACGGTGGCATCCTGCACCTGCTCGGCAACATGCTGTACCTGTGGATCTTCGGCGATAACGTCGAGGACAGCATGGGGCACGTGCGCTTCATCGTGTTCTACCTGTTGTGCGGCGTCGCGGCCGTGTTCGCCCAGGCGCTTCCGGATCCGTCCTCACAGGTGCCGATGATCGGCGCCAGCGGCGCGATCTCCGGCGTGCTGGGCGCCTACCTGATGCTGTTTCCCCACGCACGCATCCTGGTGCTGATCCCCATGGGCTTCGTCATGCACAGCACACGCCTGCCGGCGATGTGGGTGCTGTTGTTGTGGTTCGCCCTGCAGTTCCTGAGCAACCTGATGCAGGGTGCGGGTGGCGGCGGCGTGGCGTTTCGCGCTCACATCGGCGGATTCATCGCCGGCGTCGGGCTGATCGTGCTGTTCAAGCACCGCAACGTGCGTTTGTTCAATCCACTGCGTTGAAACGCATCCCGTATCGACGGTCGAAGCGCACGTGAGAATGAATCGCCGGCAAGTTCTGGGTCTGGGAGTCGCGGCCGCCTGCGCGTTGCAGGTGTCGCGCGCATGGGCAACGCGCGCGCGAGGGTCGATGAATGCAACGGGCGGGCGTGCGGGTCTGGCTCGGGTCGGGCCACTGCTCGCTCCCGATGCCAACGGGCTGCGCCTGCCGCATGGATTCACTTCGCGCATCGTGGCGCGATCGCGCGTGGCGCCGATCGCAGGCCGGCCGTTCGTCTGGCACGACTCGCCGGACGGCGGCGCGGCATTCGCTGCGCCCGGTGGCGGCTGGATCTACGTCTCCAACTCTGAAATTGCCGGCAACCTGGGCGGTGCCAGTGCGCTGCGATTCTCCTCATCTGGCGCTCTGATCGACGCATACCCGATTCTCACGGGCACGAACATCAATTGCGCCGGCGGACCCACGCCGTGGGGGACATGGCTCTCATGCGAGGAGCATGCGCAGGGCCTCGTGTGGGAATGCGATCCGCTCGGCCGCAGGCAGGCGCGCCCGTGGCCGGCACTTGGAACGTTTACTCACGAGGCCGTCGCGGTCGATCCGGTACGCATTCAGCTCTACCTCACCGAGGACATGCCCGACGGTCGCTGGTACCGCTTCACGCCCGCGCGTGCCAGAACGGGTCGTAGTGCAGATCTGAGTGCCGGCAGGCTTGAGGCCGCCGAGTACCTGCCCGGGAGCGGTGGACGCGTGCGCTGGCACGTCATCGAGGATGCAGCGGCAAAACATCGACCAACGCGCTGGCAGGCCGTTGCAAGCAGCGGCTTCAACGGTGGCGAGGGTTGCTGGTACGCCGCCGGGAAGATCTACTTTTCGACCAAGGGCGATGACCGGGTCTGGTCGTTCGACATTGCGCGCGGGCGGCTGTCAGTGATCTACGACGCAGGCTCGTTCGAGGATCCCGTGCTCACCGGCGTCGACAATGTGACGGCGACGGCCGGCGCCGATGTGCTCGTGGCTGAAGATAACGGCGACATGCAGATCGTCGCCATAACGCCCGAGCGCCACATTGTTCCGGTGGTTCAGGTTGCCGGCCATCCGAATTCGGAAGTTGCCGGCCCGGCATTCGAACCGTCTGGGACCCGGCTTTACTTCAGCTCCCAGCGCGGTGCCGAAGGCAGCGATGCTCACGGCGTGACGTTCGAGGTCACTGGGCCGTTCAATGGCTGATTTCAGGGGGCCGGCTCAACTCCGTCGCGCGCGCCCAGCGCGCACAACGCCGAGCCGCCGACCACGAGCAGAGCCCCGAAGATGCTAAGCGCGTTGAGAGCCTCCGGTTCGAGCAAGCCGGGGAAGAGGTGCTCGACCAGCCACATTCCGGTCAGCGTGAAGAGCGGCGCAAGAGCAAGCACCGCGCTCACCCGCGAAATCTCCCAATGCTCGAGCGCTTCCGCGAACGCGCCGTAGCCGATGAGGGTGTTGGCGCAGCAGAAGGCCAGCATCCACGACTCGAGCGCACTGAGATTGCGGATGTCCCCGAGGCTGGAGAGTGGCAGCAGCAGCAACACGGCGCCGAGGTACAGGACCAGCAGGATCTGTTGCGAGCTCATCCGCTTGAGCAGCTGCTTCTGCAGCAGACCATAGGCCGCCCATACCACCGCAGCCGCGATCAGCAACGCGACACCGAGGCCGAGTCCTTCGCTCAAGGTCGTGAGCTCGGGAAGACGACGATTGAAGAACAGCAGCAGCCCGATGATCAGTGCGATGAAGCCGAGCCACTGCCAGCGCGAGTAATGCTCGCGGAAGAAGATCAGCCCACCGATGAGCAGGAACATCGGCGACAATTGGATCACGGTCTGGTTCACCGTGGGCGTCACGTGGTGCAGCGCGAGGAGATAGAAGATGTAGTTCGCGACCAGGCCGAGCAGCGCGATGCCGAGCAGGAGCCAGTCGCGCCCTGTCAGTGCTGAGATGGCGGGCATCCGCCGTGACACGGCCAGAACGACGGCGATGATGACCGCCGAGACCGCGAGGCGATACCACGTGATCGTGAAGGCATCCATGCCGGTCAACAACAGCTTGAGCCCGATCGGCAGGATGCCCCAGAACGCGGCTGTGACGAGCGCAAGAACGAGACCGAGTTTCCAGCGGCCGGAGGTGCGATGCATGGGGATTCAATTGTGATAGAGTCCGGCGCGAAACAACATGGGGATACCCGTGGCTGAGAGCCTCACCACAGGGATTCAGGTCGCCGAAGAGTCAGGTTCAGAACAAGCAATTACGCGCGCGCCGACTGCCGTCACGGCCTTCGTCGGGCGCACGCTCCGCGGTCCGATCAACCGCCCCGTTGCGATCTCGAGCTTCGCTGATTACCAGACGACCTTCGGTGGCCTGTGGCAACCGAGCACGCTCGGCTATTCGATCGAGCAATTCTTCGAGAACGGCGGCCGGCAGGCGCTGGTCGTGCGTGTCGTCAACGGCGCGCGCCCACCGACGCTCGAACTCCCCGCTGCACGCGAGACGCTGCGGCTCGAGGCTCTGGCGTGCGGCACGCGCGAGTTTCTGCGCGCCTCGGTCGACTACGACGGCATCGGTGACAACGAGGAGGACTCTTTCAACCTCGTGATCCAGCGCGTGCGCGCCGCGGGCTCGGAGCACGTCGAGGACCAGGAAATATTCCGACGACTGTCGATTCGCGGTGACGCCGCACGCTTTGTCGCCGCGGCGCTGGCCGAGTCGTCGCTCGCGCGCGTCATCGGTGAAGTTCCGGTGACGCGACCCGATATCACCTTGCGGCACGATGGCCGCGGCAGTATCGGGTACGTCCATTCGAATCCCGATGGCGACGACGGTGCGGCGCTCACCGACTACGATGTCATCGGCTCGGCCGCGAGAGGGACCGGGCTGTTCGCGCTCAAGGCCGTCGAGCAATTCAATTTCCTGTGCATCCCGCCGCTGACGCGCGATTCTGATCTCGGCATGAGCGTGCTGCTGGTGGCGGCGCGCTACTGCCGCGAGCGCAATGCGATGCTCATCGTCGATCCGCCAGCCAGCTGGACCACGGCTGAGCTGGCGTTGCGCGGCATGCGCGACTGGCAGTTTCACCATGAGAACGCGTTGATGTACTTCCCGCGCCTGCTCGCCTATGACCGGTTGCGCGGCCGCTTCGAGCAGTTCGCCCCGAGCGGCGCGATCGCGGGAATGCTGGCTCGCAGCGACGAGTCCTATCCGTTGTGGACCGCCGCCGAGGGGGAAGAAGCGATTCTGCGTCCCGGCTACCGCCCCGTGTGCATCGCCACCGACGCCGAACGGACGCGGCTGGCCAACGCGGGAGTTAACACCCTGCAGGCGGTGCGGCCGGTGGTGCGTCTCAATCTGAGTGCACGCACGCTTGCGGGCGGCAACAGCGGCTCATCTGACTGGAAGTTTCTCGAAGCGCGGCGCCTGGCGCTGTTCATCGTCACCAGCGTCGAGCGCGGCACCCGCTGGGTCGTGTTCGAGACCAACGGGCCGGACCTGTGGCGACGCGTGCTGCACCAGGTCGAGACTTTTCTCGAGTCGCTCGACGCCGCAGGGGCTTTCCTCGGTCGCGCGCACGATGAGGCCTACTTCGTGGTGTGTGATGATCGGATCAACAGCCAGTTGGACGTGCGTACCGGCGTGGTGAACATCCTGATCGGCTTCGGCGCAATGCGCGAGGGCGAGTATCACGCCTACGTGATCTCGCACGATCCGGCCAGCAGCCGCGTGCGGCCGGTGAGCGTCAATCGATACGAGACGGGTGGGCGGCGGCTCATCGAGGAAATGGAAGGCGAAACGCCTGCAACGCAAGTCCGGCGCGTCGATCTTGGCCGCCGAGCGGGAGCTGCTCGCGCACGTCGCGGCGAGCACTGATACGCATCAGCAGCGGGCCCGGTCGTCGTGCGGGTCATCGGGTTTGCCCGGAAGCGGGTGAGTTGAACCGGTACGCCAGCGAGATACCGTAGGTTCGGGGGGCACCGGGGACGGCGCTGACGTAGTAATCGGTCTCGAACGCACGCATGACGTATCCCTGGTCGGTGACGTTGCGAACCCACAGGCTCAACTCCAGTTCCGTGTGATCGAAGCTTGCAGATAGCATCGCATTGAGCAGTCCATAGGCTTCCTGACGCGCCAGCGATTCGGGGTCGTAGGCGAACGGCACGTCGTCGCGCCACGCATAGTCCGCGTGAAGGTTGATCGCACCGAACGCGACCACGATCGGCAGATCCGCGGCGATCGAGGCAGTGCTCTCGGGTGTATTCAGAAAGTCGGAGTCGAGG
>DATBVX010000119.1:0-6988 GCA_036515135.1 Steroidobacteraceae bacterium | reverse complement strand
GAGCGGTACGCGGTGATTCGTCAACAGGTGATAGCTGCCCGCCGCAATCCGAGCGATACCACTCGCGAGGCGCATCGCGTGGCGATGATCAATCGCTATGCGGATCCCGTGGAGCGCCTGCGTCAATCGCAGTCCAGTCGCTGGGCCTGGGAAATGGACGATGGGTCCAGGCGGCTCATGCAGGCAGGAATCGCGCGGGACATCAACATCCGGACGGAAATTACACCGGAGCGGGTTCGCGCCGCATTGGACGAGACGGGGTCGATCCGCGGTGCGGCGAAAATGTTGAATTGCGATCGTTCAGTATTTCGGCGATTTTCCGCGGTGATCCAGAGCTTTCATGGCAGAGGCGCGCCGCGTAACCACAAGATAGTGAAGATACGTGAGCATCCCGGACAGCACGACGTGTACTGCCTCACTGTTCCGGAAACGGGTAACTTCGCGCTGGACGCCGGCGTCTTCGTCCGCAATTGCGGGGTCATCGTAAACGTAACGCCCCTGGAGCCGGAGTGGGAGGGTCATGTCACGCTGGAGTTCTCCAACACGACGCCTCTTCCCGCCAAGATTTTCGCCAACGAGGGAGTAGCGCAGGTCCTATTCTTTGAGTCGGATGAGGTCTGCGAGACCTCTTACAAGGACCGCGGCGGCAAGTACCAGGGCCAGAAGGGCGTCACTCTCCCCAAGGCCTAGTTGAGTACTTCGGCGGTCGGCTTGAGGTGCTCGCGAGCCGGTCAGTCGCGTTTGAGGGAGCGAATCTCCATCTGCCATTCGCGCTTGCCCTCGCGCAGCTGCTCGCCGCGCACGGCGACGTACCCTAAGGACGGGGCGTACCAAGTCCGCGTGACGCGTTTCGAGCCGGCGCGCTGCGCCCGGTAAATCACGGTATCGAGCTCGCCCAATACGGTCTTCAGCCGCGCTTCGCCCTCGTAGGCGTAGCTGTATTCCTTGATCCTGTCCTTGTCGAGCAGGCGATAGGCCGAGGGTTTGTTACCATTGAGGAGGTCGCGCATCAGCGCCATCTGGATCGACATCGCGTCCTGTGCGCCCGCTTCGAGCGCGACATCGACCGCCTTGTCTTCCGCCGTGCCGCTGGCGCGGCCGGTGGCCCAGTCGAAATCGACGGCAATATCCCGGTCGGTATCATCAGTGCCGTCATCCGCGCGATACCGTGCGGGCTGCACGCCGCCGTTCGTCACGGTGAACCAGGTTGTTTGAGTGATCTCTTCGCTGAAGACCGCGCGGAACAGACCCTTGGCGTTGGCGCGCGATGCATAGACGAACTGGCCATCCGCCGCGCGCGAGAGCTCGAGCTCGGTGGTCCCGGCGTTGAATCCGCGCCAGACGATCCCGTAGCGTGCGAGAAACGGCTTGAGCGAGTCATCGGGGGCCGAGGGCTCAGCGGCGTTCGCGGCAACTGTGCCGAGGGCGCCGAGCAGCATCAGCACGACGCGTCTCATGCGGGCTCGAGCTCGCCGGCGCTGACTACGACGGGCGATGACAACCGCTGCCCGTCAAGCCACGGCTGATTTTCGCGCCACTCGAGGCGTCCGGTTGCATACCATCCGATGACCATTGGATAGATCCTGTGTTCCTGGGCCTGAACGCGCGCTGAAAGCGACTCTTCGGTGTCGCCGGCCAGCACCGGGACGCGCGCCTGCAACACCACCGGCCCGCCATCGAGCTCCTCCGTCACGAAATGCACACTGCAGCCGTGCTCGTGTTCTCCCGCGGCGAGCACACGGGCGTGAGTGTGCAATCCACGATACCGGGGCAACAGCGAGGGGTGAATATTAAGCAGCCGGCCTGAGTACTCCTGCACCAAGGCCGTGCCGAGGATGCGCATGAATCCAGCCAGCACGACCAGGCGCGGAGAGAAATCGTTGAGTCGCTGGCCGAGCTCGCGATCGTAGTCGGGCCGTTCGACGCCGGGCCGGCATGCCACGACCGTCGTCGGCAGGCCGAGCTCGCGGGCGCGCGTGAGACCCGGGGCCTGGGGTTGATCGCTGATGACCGCGGCCACGCGAATGGGCAGCCGCCCCTGGCGCGCTGCCTCCGCAATCGCGACCATGTTGCTGCCGCGGCCAGAGATCAGGATGGCTACGGTCAACGGTGCGCGTGCCGCGCCGGTCATGCCTCGATGACCACGCCGCGCGTGCCGGAACGGACTTCGCCAATCAGCGTTGCCTGCGCGCCCTTGCCCCGGAGGGTGGCAAGTGCGGCATCCGCGTCTGACGTGGGCACGCAGACCGTCATGCCGATTCCGCAGTTGAAGGTGCGATACATCTCGCCGTCCGGGATTGCGCCGGTGCTCTGCAGCCAGCCGAATACCGGATCGCGTGGCCAGCGCGAGCGCTTCAGAACGACTTCGAGCCCTTCCGGTACGACGCGTGGAATGTTCTCGAGCAGCCCGCCGCCCGTGATGTGCGCGATGCCATGCACGGTGACCGCATTCAGCAGCGCCAGAATCGGCTTCACGTAGATGCGGGTCGGGGCAAGCAGTCGATCGTAGAGGGGCACACCCTCGAGAACGGTATCGGGATCGGCCCGCGCGACTTCGATCAACTTGCGGACAAGAGAGTAACCATTGGAGTGCGGCCCTGAGGAGGCGAGCCCGATGATGACATCGCCGGCGCGCGTGCGCGTGCCGTCGATGATCCGCTCCTTCTCGACCACGCCGACGCAGAATCCGGCGAGATCGTAATCTTCGCCGTGATACATGCCGGGCATCTCGGCGGTCTCGCCGCCGACCAGTGCCGCGCCGGCCTGAACGCAGCCATCGACGATTCCCTTGACGACAGTGGCAGCGACTTCCACGTTCAGACGTCCGGTGGCGTAGTAGTCGAGAAAAAACAATGGCTCTGCGCCGTGCGCCAGGACATCGTTGGCGCACATTGCGACCAGGTCGATTCCGATCGTGTCGTGTCGGCCGGTTTCGATCGCGAGCCGCAGCTTGGTGCCCACGCCGTCTGTGCCCGAAACCAGCACGGGCTGTCGATACCGCGCGACGGGCAACTCGAACAACGCTCCAAAGCCACCGAGGCCCCCGAGCACCTCCGGCCGCAGCGATCGTTTGACGAGCGGCTTGATGCGCTCGACCAGAGCGTCGCCCGCATCGATATCAACACCGGCGTCGCGATAAGTGATGGAACTGCGGGACGTCATGGTCGCTGCTGTCTTAACGTTCGCTCCGGTCTTCTGCACGGAGTTCGGCGTGCGGAGCATGTGGTATTTTACACAAATGCCCCCGGTCCCTGGCTCACGTTCGGCGTTCACGCGCGGCGCCTGTGCACTTCTGTTCGCGGCGGTGATGTGGCTCGGCCCCGCGCGGCCGGCTGACGCCGTGACTGTCGCGCGGCTTTACGAGGCGACTGTGCCACTCGCTGAGCGATCCGAGCACGGGCAGGACGAGGCGCTGCAGGATGCGATGCGCCAGGTGCTGGTGCGCGTGACCGGGCAGCGAAACGCCGCCTACGAGCCCGCTCTCGCGCCACTGGTCAGTGATGCGCGCAGATACGTGCAGCAGTTTCGCGTGGTCGGCACGAACCAGTTCTTTGCCGGTTTTGACGGCGCCAAGGTCGAGCGGCTGATCGTCGAGGCAGGTCAACCGGTGTGGGGGCAAGAGCGACCGGGAACGCTCATCTGGCTCGAGCCCGTGGACGGCGCGGGGCGCTCGATTGTTGACGGGCGCGCTCTATCAACATTGCGCAGTGCGGTCGAACGCACCGCGGCGCTTCGCGGGCTGCCCGTAATCTGGGCCGCCGGTGCGCGTTCCCTGGACTCGACCGCAAGCAGTGGTGCAACGAGTGAAAAGCTTCGCGCGTTGGCCGGTGAGTACGCCGCAGACGCTGTTCTGCTGGGGCGCGCCAGTTCGTCGCCAACCGGAAGCTGGCGCGTAAGATGGACATTGTTCTACGGCGACGAGCGCAGTGAATGGAGTGGCCCGCCCGAAGAGGGGCCGCACGGCGCAGCCGATACGTTTGCCGGTGCGTTCGCTGCTGGTACCACCCAGGGCGACACCGCGGTCATGATCAGCGTCAGCGGTGTCCACAGCCTCCGGGCGTACGCCCAGGTGACCGATTACCTCGAATCGCTCACGCTCATCCGCACCCTCGCCGTCGAAGAGCTCTCGGGCGACGTCGTCGTCTACCGCGCCGAAGTGCGGGGCGAGGCCTCGCGTCTGGCACGCGCGATCGACCTCGGCAATCGCCTCGAGCCCGCGCAGTCCGCTACGGATCCCGCGCTCACCGCGTCGCTCAGCTATCGCTTCCGGCCGTGAGCCTTCGCCAGCTTCCGAACATCATTTGTATCGCGCGTATCGCGCTCGTGGTGCCGATCGCGCAGACGCTGTTGGCCGGGGACTTCGTCACCACTCTGTGGCTATTCGGAGTGGCGGCATTCTCCGACGGGCTCGATGGATTCCTCGCCAAGCGCTTCGGCTGGGCCACGGAGCTCGGGAAGTTTCTCGACGCGCTGGCCGACAAGCTGCTGCTGGTCACGGTGTTCATCACCCTCGCGGTCGCCGGCCATACGCCGGTGTGGCTGGCGGTGATCGTGGTGGCGCGCGATGTGGTAATCGGTGCGGGTGCGGCCATTTATTCGCGATTTTTCGGCCAGCTCCACGGCCGCCCGACGGTCGTCAGCAAGATCAACACTGGCGTGCAGATCCTTTACGTCCTTGCGGTGGTTGCCAACGTGGGACCGGGCTGGCCACCGGGCGCGGCGGTGATGGCGCTGGGCGCCGCGGTCTTCGCCACCACGATGGTGAGCGGCATCGACTACGTCATCACCTACAGTCAACGGGCGGCGGCCGTGGCGCACAGCCGCCGCGCGTAAGTTCGCATGAAGCAGTTGCCGCTGGGCGTACGCTGGCCCGATCACTCGACGTTCGCGAATTTCCTGACAGGTCCGAACAGCCTGGTGGTGAAGGAGCTGCGCGCTCTGCCCAGCAGTACCCGGGCAACGATCGTCTGGATCTGGGGTCCCCAGGCGAGTGGCAAGACACATCTTCTGCAGGCGGTTTGCAGCGAAGCGGGTGCTGCCGGCCATCGCGCCGCGTACTTTCCCCTGGACCAGCGCGTACAGTTCGCGGCGGCCACACTGACGGGCTGCGAGCAACTCGACGTCGTGTGCATCGACGACTCCGAGCGCGCGGCGGGGGATAGCGACTGGGAGCGCGCGCTCTTCAACCTCTACAACGGAATGCTGGAGCAGCAGCACCACCTGCTGTTCGCCGCACAGGCGCCACCGGGCGCGCTTCCCTGGACGCTCCCGGATCTGCGCTCACGCTTGTCCGCGGGGCTCGTTCTGCAGGTTCGCTCGCTGACCGAAGACGAACAGATTGCCGCGCTCCAACTACACGCCGGAGTTCGTGGCCTGGAGTTGCCCGAGGACACGGCGGGATACCTCATGAAACGCTTTCCGCGTGATCTCAAGACGCTGTGCGCGTTACTCGATACGCTCGACTCCGCAGCGCTGGCCGCCAAGCGCCGCCTCACGGTGCCTTTCATCCGCCAGGTGATCGAAGAGCGGATTGCCCCGCGCTAATCCGGTTTTCTGCAAGAGACCTGTCGTTTCGATGATGGGCGCCGTGTCCGGAGAGTCCGCTCGAAGACGCCGTGATTACGTCGGTGCAGGCGCCGACGAAAACGTCCATGTTTGCGACGGTTTCGAGAGGACCTCCCGAACCCGACGCCGCAACCGCGATGCATCCGCGGGACACCACGCCGGCCGAGCATCATCGGGCGAGCTGCAACGCGAGTTGCGCCACTCGCTTGCCAAGCACTTGCGCCAGCGTCCTCTCCTCTTCAGTGAGCGCCGCCTCTTTCGCATTGCCCGCGACGTGGCTGGCGCCATACGGAGTGCCACCGCTCCTCGTGTTCACCAGCGCTGCTTCCGTGTAAGGAATCCCCACGAGGTACATGCCGTGGTGAAGCAGCGGCAGCATCATCGATATCAGCGTGGTCTCCTGCCCGCCGTGCATCGTCTGCGTTGATGTGAACACGCCGGCGGGCTTCCCGGCGAGTGCACCCCCGAGCCATAACGAGCCGGTGCCGTCGAGAAAGTGCTTGAGCGGCGCCGCCATGTTGCCGAAGCGAGTGGGACTGCCAAGCACCAGACCGGTGCAGGTCTCGAGATCCGCGAGCGTGGCATACGCCGCGCCCTGGTCCGGAACCGCCGGTGCGGCCGCCTCGCTCACCGGGGAGACAGCCGGGACCGTCCGCAATCGCGCGCGCGCACCCGCAGCTTCGACGCCGCGGCAGACGTGGCGCGCGAGCTCGGCGGTGGCACCTTTGCGCGAATAATACAAAACGAGAATATCGCTCACCTTGCTCGTCCTCGAGTCGATGTGTATTTGCAACACGGGCGCTCGCGATTCGACAGAAGTCTGAACCTTGCCGTCGCTTGACGCATCTGGACCTGCTTGTTAGCGTTCAGATGACCTCGATTGTCGCATTCTCATAACTAGAACCATGCGCAGGTCTCTTGCAGGGCGCCGCGCCACTCTTATCGCGGCCGTGCTCGTCATGGCACTCGCCGGCTGTGCCGGCGCGCCCGTGCAGCAAATGAGCGATGCGCGGCAGGCAATCAGCGCGGCGCGGGCGGCCGGCGCTGCCGAGCGTGCCCCGGAACCGCTGGTCAGCGCGACCGAACTGTTGGCGAGTGCGGAGCAGGCGCTGCAGCGCCACGACTACCGTACCGCGCGCCGCAAAGCCGAAGAAGCTCGCGCGCGCGCCATTGAGGCGCTCAATCTGGCCTCGAAATCGACCCCGCCCTGATTCATTCGTGAGCGCGCCGCGAGTCTGTAGACGTTGCTTCGTCTCCGGGCGCGTGCAGGGGGTCTTTTATCGGGCTACGATCGCCCGGGCAGCGCGCGAACTGGCGATAGTCGGATACGCTCGCAACCTCTCCGACGGGCGCGTTGAGGTCCTGGCTTGTGGCGCAATTGCAGCGCTTGATACGTTGATGCGAACGTTGTGGTCAGGGTCCA
>DATBVX010000118.1:0-5202 GCA_036515135.1 Steroidobacteraceae bacterium | reverse complement strand
CGCCTGGTTCTTCGACGGACCCGGCGGTGAGGACCTGCGATCGGATGAGCGCCGGTTGCGTACCACGGCGGACGTGAAGGCATACCTACCGATCGCCGTGCTGACTTCGAGCAACGCAGTTCCGCATTTCTTTCCGGGCGTCAAGACGGAGGTATTTCACGGCTTCGATGCGGGCAAGCCGCGACACATCCATATCCGCGGCTTCTTCGACCTGTACTGCACGACCGGTCCGCGCGACACAGAAGCGTTTGAATCCAAGGCCCGTGAGCTCGGGCATTTTTCGGTCTGTGAGACCGGCTGGCCCAAGCTCGATCCGTTCATGCGTGCTCACGCGGCAGGCGCGCCTGCCGCAGTGGGGGAATCTCCGGTGATTCTGTATCACTCGACCTTCTCGCCGTCGTGGAGTGCGGCGAACATCCTGTACGAGACGATCCGCGAACTGTCACGCAGCGGCCGCTGGCGCTGGATCGTCGCCCTGCATCCAAAGACGGATGCCGGCACGGTGGCGCGCTATCGCGCGCTGGCCGGCAGGCACCTGCGGTACTCCGATGAAGACAACATTCTCGACCTGTTCCCGCAGGCGGACCTGATGATCTCGGACACGTCGTCCGCGCTCAACGAATTTCTGCTGACGTACAAACCGGTCGTCACTTTCAAGAACCGCCGCCCGGGCCCGCAGTTGATCGACATCACTGCGCCCGAGCAGCTTGTGCCTGCCATTGAACGCGCGCTGTCTCGGCCGCCCGAACTCATGCGGGAAATCCGCGCATACGCCGACAGCATCCATCCTTACCGTGACGGGCGCTCGAGCGAGCGGGTCCTTGAAGCTGTGGATGCATTTCTCGCCGCGGGGGCGCGCAACGCGAAACCAAAACCGCGCAACTGGTGGCGCAAACTCAAGATCCGCCAGCGAATCGGTTACTGGGGGTCCGGATAATTGTGTGAGATGTTGAATCACAGCGTGAATCGGCAGTCGGGGTTGTTTGCGGCGACTGCAAGGATGGCGCATCCTTAATGCGGAACATCGATTCAGGAAACACGCGATGCGTCGATCAAGCGGAATTGCCGTCGTTGTCATATTCGTTGCAGTGCTCGGCGGATGCGTTGGATGGTTAGGCCAGGGCGCCACCCGCCAGGGCAGCTCGAGCAGCCTCGTCGATTTTCTGTACCCGAAGGGCGAGGAACCGCCGCCGGTGGGCTCACCGATCCCGACACTGAACCTGCCGCTCCGCGTCGGTCTGGCGTTCGTGCCGGAGAATGTGCAGGCCGCGGGATCGCTGTCGGAAGCGCGCAAGACTGAACTGTTGGAGCGCACCAAGGCAGCATTCCAGGGCAAGGACTACCTGCGCGAGATCGTCGTCATCCCGGAGACCTATCTGCGGTCGAGCCGCGGTTTCGATACGGTCGATCAGGTGGCGCGACTCTACAACCTCGACGTGATTGCGCTCGTCTCACACGATCAGCTCGCGGTTTCCTCGGACCGCAGCTCATCCTTTCTCTACTGGACGATCGTCGGCGCCTACGTAATCGAAGGCACGAAGAACGAGGTGCAGACGCTCGTCGACACCGCAGTGTTCGATATCCCGACACGCACGTTACTATTCCGCGCGCCGGGCATCGACAAGGTGACCAAGGATGCGACGCTCATCGGCACTCCCGAACAGGTGCGCAGGACGCAGGACGAGAGCTTCGGTCGCTCGATGGAGCAAATGACGGTCAATCTGCAGAAGGAGCTGGAGGTTTTCCGCGAGCGCATCAAGACCGAGGGCACCGTCAAGCTGGTGAAGAGGGACGCGGCTGGCGGCGGTGGGGGCGCGGGCAGCCTGAGCGGACTCGAAATGCTGCTGCTGTGCGCGTTCATTCTCCTCGCAGTGCTCCGTCGCCGACGAATCTTGCCCTCTCTCCCGTCTCATGGGAGAGGGCGGGGGTGAGAGCTCCCTGGAACAACGGTCCGCTGTCGTTCTCCAGCATCGCGGCGCGGACCAGCGGAATTGGCGGGCCACCGTAGGACAGGAACTGATCGTGGAACTCGCGCCATGCGGCCTGACCGCCGCGCGACGCGGTCCAGTCCGCGCGCAGCTTCCGGATCATCAGCTTGCCCATGGCGTAGTTGAGATACGCCGGATCGAACGTGCCGCGTGCCGCCTGCTGGCGCGCATTGCCGATGTCCTGGTACGCCTCTTCGCGGAACAAGCGCTCCGATTCCGCCACGCTCATGCCGCCGGTGTGCAGCCCGATTGCAGACAGGTAGCGCGCGTTGCGCAGCAGCGCGTTCGAGAGCTGCCCGATGTGCGTCTCGGGATCGCCGTTCGAAAGTCCCATCTCCCACATCATCTCTTCGGCGTAGTGCGCCCATCCTTCGGCATACGCGTAGCCGACAAACAAGCGACCGACGATCGACTGCGAGCGGTTGGCGTGCAGGAACTGAAGGAAGTGGCCCGGCCAGACTTCGTGCACGGACGTGAACAGCAGATCGGTCCGTCCAGGCAGGTAGTCGCGTTGTACTTCTTTGCTCCACGACGGATCGGGCGGGGCAATGTAGTACACCGCCGGCAGACGCAGCTCGTATGGGCCGGGAATATCGATGTATGCGAAATTGGCGCGATTGAAGGGTGGTGCTTCATTCACCAGCGCCTCTTCGGTGCCCGGAATCGTCACCACCTGTTTGTCGATGAGGAATTGCTTCAGGCCGGCGAGCTGCTCACGTGCACCCTGCACCGGTCCGCCCTCGGGCTTGTTTGCGCTCGCCTTCGTGACGCAATCGACGACAGTCGAGCCGGGCGCAAACTTCGCGCACGCTTCCTTGAGCGCATCCTGGTTGCGCTTGAGATCCACGCGTCCCACCGCCTCGAGCTCGGCAATCGGGGTCGTCACGCCCTCTGTGGCCTTCAGCATCTGGGCAAACTTATCGGCGCCGAGCGCGTAGCCCTGCGTCGACGACTTGCGCTGGCCATCGAGCCATTTCGCCAGTGCGCGCATGGCCAGAGCGGCCTCCTTGTTGGCTTGCGCCAGATCCTTGCGCAGCGCTTCGTCCTGCACTGACGCAATGACCTGCAGCAAATCGTTCTCATAGAAGTCGGCGAAGCCGCCGAATCCGGAGATTCCCCGCTCGACATAGCTTTGTGGCAGCGGCAAGTGCAGGTTGCCCTTGATCTCAGCGGCTACGCGCGGGATCGAGCGCGAATAGCCCAGGAAGGCGCGCATGCGTTGCTCGAACGGCGCGTACTCGCGAGTGAGATACGTGCTCGGATCGAGGTCGTCGAGATTCCAGTCGAAGTAGAAGAGGGGACTGCGGAAGGGTTCTCCTGCGGTCTCAAGCCAGAAGAGGTCGCGATCGATGCGTGCAATCAGGTAGTCGCGCTCGAATCGTTGGGCGTGCGTCAGACCGGCGTCGAATGTGCCGGCGCGAGCGCGCGCTTCATGCAGGCGCTTGACCTCAGCCGCGATGCCCGTCGCGCTCCAGTCGGGCAGCTGACCGTCGAACTCGTGGCGGCCGGCCCGGACTGCAAAGCTCGGATGAGCCTTGAAGAAATCCTCGATGAATCCGTCGCGGAACGCCGCCCATTCCCGCTGCGCCTGCGAAGCTGCGTCGGCGGCGGGCGCCCGCTCTGCCTGCTTGCCGCAGGCGGACAGGACCAGGAGGCTGACGAGCGCGACAACCAGTGACGCACGCCAACGGGTGCGGTGAACTGAAATCATGAACGGGCCTCGTTGTTACAGGTGGGCGGAGAACCGCGAGGCCGCAAGCTTACCTCACGACGCAAAGGATTCGGTTTGCCATGCGTGTTGTCCCTATTGGATTGCAAGATCGAGCCGCAACGGGCTGCGAAATGTCGTCGAGGGAACCCAGTTGAGCCGTTCGTGCACGCGCTCGAAGCGGGGGACTCGCCGGAGCAATTCGCCGAAGATGATGTTGATCGCGACGCGCGCGATCATTGCCCCGAGACAGCCGTGCACGCCGCCGCCGAAGCCCAGGTGTCCCTTGGGCTTGCGGCCGATGTCGTAGACGTCTGGATTCTGGAACTGGCGCTCGTCGCGATTGGCAGAGCCGTAAGCCAGACACACGAAATCACCCTCGTGCAGCTCTTGGCCGTGCAACTCGAGGTCGCGTGTCAGGCAACGGCGGAAGCGTTGCGCAGACGTGTTGAAGCGCAGAGATTCCTCGATGGCGTCCGGAATCAGCGTGGGATTCTCGACGAGACGCCGCCGCGCATCGCCGTGATCGGCGACGTTGAGCGCGAACATCGTCATGAAGCCGCCGAGCGACTCGATGCCCGCCATGATGAGCGTCGTCGTCGTGAGCAGCACCTCGCGCTCGGCCAGACGCTCGCCGTTGATTTCGGCCAGCACGAACTGTGACAGGAGATCGTCAGTTGGATGAGCGCGCCGCTCGGCGATGACTCCCGCTGCGTAATCGGTCATCCATGCGTATGCGGCGATGTGTTCCGGACCCTTCTGCCGGGTCTTCGGGTCGCTTTGAACCATGAGGACTGCCTTGTCGCGCACCAGGCGATCGTCCCCGGGGGGCAGGCCGAGCAGCTGGAACAGAATCTTGGCGGTGATGCTTGCGGAGAAATCGCCGACGAAATCGAACTGCTTCGCGCCCGCGAGCGTGTCGAGCTGCTTCACGGTGACCTGGCGGATCGGCTCGTGCAGCCCCTCGAGATTGCGCTTGATGAACGCATGCTGGATGAGCGCTCGCAAACGATCGTGACGTGGCGGGTCGGTGGTGCCGAGCGTCGCGCCGGCGCGATTCGGCAGCTCGTCCATGAGATTGCCCTTGGCCGAAGAAAAGGTTTTCCAGTCGTTCAGCGTGGCGAAGATGTCGGCGTAGCGGGACAGCACCCACATGCGTGCGTCCTCGCTCCAGAAACACGGGTACTCATCTCGCAACCGCTGGTAAAGCGGAAATGGATTGGCATCCACTTCGGGTGAATAGGGGTCGAAGCTGAACATTTCTGGATTCCGATCGGAGGGTCATGGATTGGGACTACAGCCGTAGTCGCCATTCTAAGGCTACGCGCGGTAGAACTTGCGGACGACGCGAAGCGCGTTGGTGCGGGACTGCTCGAGAAAGGCCCGGTAGGTCTTCATCACGTGGTTGTCTTCCGGCAGCGGGTGATAGCCGCGCCACGGAGTGCCCATTACGGTGTCGAGCCCGTACGGCACCGCGATCGTCAGGAATGCGTTCTCGAGCGCGTG
>DATBVX010000117.1:0-2976 GCA_036515135.1 Steroidobacteraceae bacterium | reverse complement strand
CACGAGCAACGTTGTCGTGCCGCCGCGAATGAGAGGCACGCGGAAGTTCGCCCACGTGCTTCACTCCCCGTCAATTCACAGCTTGGTGTCGCGCATCTGCGCCTCCAGCCGATCGACGAGCGCTTGATAGCGCGGACTCTGCGCCAGCGGAATCGCATAGAGCGGATCGCGGGTGATCCAGGCAGGCAAGAGACCTGGCCGCGTGCTGGAGAGTTCTTCCAACAAAGCTACGGCTTCATCTGGCGCACCCGACCAGGCATAGATTCCTGCTGTCGCTTGTGCCGCACTTACCGAGCCCAGTGCGTCGCGGGATTGCGGCATCAGCTCAAGAGTATTGCGGGCCGCGGCAATGGCGCGTTCCCGCTGCCCAAGGAACGTCAATCCCTCGGCGGTCAGCAAATGCAGAAACCACGCATTCCGCTCGGTCTCCATTTGATTTGCAACGAACTCGAGCACGGCGCGGCCCTGTGTTGCCGCGGTTGCTGAATCCTTAAGGAAGAGCGCCGTCCAGCCGCGGTACTCGGCGGTCGGACGTTGCCCGACGCCGAAGAAAGCACCGTAACCCTGGCCGGCGATGACACGGGTGGAATTCGCGGAAATTCCGTCGAGCAGACTCTGAAGCTCCGCGTATCGATGCTCGATCCGTAGAAGGGCGAAGTGCTGATCCAGCAGGGTAGCGGGACCGGTAGTCTCGCCGACGCGATCGAGCGCGGCGCGCCACTCGTCCGTCTGGCCTGTGAAAGCGAAAATAACCTGCGCCCGCATCAACCGCAGCGCTGCATTTTCGGGAAAGCGCTCCAGCCCGCGGTTGACGACCCGCAGCGCTTCGGCTGCCCTGTGGTCCAACGACAAGGCGACCGCGGAACCGCCGAGAATGAATGGATTGCCCGGATCCAATGTCATCACGCGCTCAATGAGCCTCACAGTCTCGTCCAAGCGGCCCGACCGGATCAGAGCTCCTGACTTGCCGAGCAGAAACATCGGCTCCGCGAGACCGTTCATTTCCGCGGACTCATAGCTTGCCAATGCACGAGGCAGGTCCCGCTCCACCCAACTCCAGTACCCGGCTTCGGCCGCCAGCACGAACGGCTCACGCGGAGCGAGGCGCAGCCCGGCATCCACGTCTTCACGGATGCGCCGCACCCATTCCTCACTCACGTCGTAGTTGAATGCGAACATGGCTCCCCGGAAAGTCGCTCGCTGCGCATACGCCGATGCGAAGGACGGATCGAGCGCGATCGCGCGACTGAGGAGGCCTTCTATGTCGCGGTACCGCTCAACCGTAGCAAAGGGATTCAGAAATTGTCGCGCGAGCAGCGCCTTGAGATAAAGGTCGTAAGCCTCCGGCGACCGCGTCCGTGGAATCGCAGATTCAGGCCCACCGACAAGCTGCAGTGACAGTTGCGATGCGACCTCGCTGGCGACGTCGCTTTGCAACGTCAGTGAATCGGTCAGCGTGCGGTCATAGTTCTGCGACCACAGGTGAACATCGGTGCGCGCATCGATGAGCTGAAGCGTGAGGCGTACTATCTTCGCCTCGCGACGAACTGAGCCTTCGATTAGATGAGAGGCACCGAGCTCCCGGGCGACTTCCGCCAGGCGCATCGGGGGGTCGCGCCGGTAGCTCATCATCGTCGTGCGCGAGATGACTTCGAGGCCGGGTACACGTTGGGCGATCGTGCTCACGATCTCTTCGTGCAGACCATCCGCAAAAAAAGCATTGGCTGGATCGGGGCTCAGGTTTTTGAATGGCAGAATCGCCAGACGCGGCTTGCCGGCCGCCGGCGAAGGCGTGATCGAGGTCGCGGCGGTGGGCGCTGCCGAAGCGGGCGTCGAGTCTGCCGTCGGACGCGCGAAGAACCACAGGAAGCTCCCAGCGATCAGCGCGAGCGCGGTACCGGCAAGGCCCCACAGAACCATCGTCCTCGCGGGTGATTTTGCGGAGCGAGCCTCAAGCGGCGTATCGCCACCTGCGGGGGGCGCCGCTGGTGTAGAACGAGCCGTAGCGTCCGATTCCGTGGACTGCACGGAAGCAGCTGTCAGGGTCTTGACGCCCGCCACGAACCGGTAGCCGCGGCCGGGCACCGTCACGATGAAGCGATGCTCGGTGGCACTTTCCCCGAGCACGCGCCGCAGCGTCGAGATGTTCTGGTTGAGGTTGTTCTCCTCGACGACCAAGTTGGGCCAGATCGCCTGCATCAGCGTCGTCTTCTCGACCAGCTCTCCACGGTGCTCCACCAGATAGAGGAGCGTCTCGAACACCTTGGAGGTCAGCGGGATCGGCTCTCCGTCGACGCGCGACCGCAGTAGCCGCTGGCTCGCATCGACGTGGAACTCGCCGAATTCGTAGGCGATGGGTGTGTCCCGATCATCCATGGCGGTTCTTCAGAAGATTTCAGACCGTTTCAGCAGGACGCCAAAGATTCTTCAGCCCCGGCGGAGCGATGTTACGCCCCAGCCCGCTGGACCACGAAACACCCGGCGGAAAGTCAACCAGCAAACCGGGAGTATTGAAATGAACACTTCAATCAAGCAGTCAATCGCAGCTTTGACTTTCGTGACCGCCCTCGCGTGCTTCTCCACGGCCGCCCAGGCCGATCAGTCCGCGGCAACGAGCGGTGAGTCGAGCGCCAAGATCGACTTTTCCGACCTCGATTTCTCGCAGCCAGACGCTGCTGCGATCCTGTACAGCCGCATCGAGATGAGCGCACGCCTCGTGTGCAAGGACAGCTCGTCGCCGTGGGATGCCGGACGCAGCACCACCTTCCAGCGCTGCTACACAACCGTCATCGAGGATGCAGTCGCCCGAGTGAACCGACCGCAGCTCACCGCGCTGCATCGGGAAAAGACCAAACCCGTGCTCGTCGGCGCCGCGACCAAGTAGGGCAGGGCACACCTAACGCGATGCTTGCCGGGCGGCGATGCCGGCAAGCATCGCGTCGAGTTCGGCGCGATCGAGCCAGCGGCCACGTAACA
>DATBVX010000116.1:0-2845 GCA_036515135.1 Steroidobacteraceae bacterium | reverse complement strand
AGCGACAGCCCCGACCCCAGCATGCCGATCTGGGTCTGGTTGAGACCGAGATCGTTGATGATGTACGAGGCCAGCGGACCGATGGCATTGCGTTCGAAGAACACGATGCCGAAGGTGAAGCCTAGCAGCAGCAGCAGACCGTTCTCGTAGGTGAATACCTTGCTCTTGTTGTTGGATTCCATCGCCCCCCCCGATCAGGATTGTCGTTATTGTTCGGCGTTGCGCGTGCGCTGCCGGCGACTATGCCGGTACTGCGTCTGTCTCCAGACCGCCGATTCTTTGTTGGTGCGACCGCAGGTCCGCCTTCCACAACAGCACGACTGCAAGGAAGAATCCCGCACCGACCACGAAGAACATCTGGTCGTACGCCAAATACGGTTGCAACGCGCCGATCGCCGTGGCACCGAGCGAGCGCGCAAAGTTCACGACCCCCATGTAGATCGCGAACTGCGTCGCGGCGACGCGGGTCCCGCACAGTTTCATGTGGATCGCAATGAAGCTGACGAAGACTCCCTGATAGACGAACGCCTGTAGCGCCGAAACGCTCATCAGGAACGTCGACGACTCCCACGCGAATGCGCTAAAACCCACCGCAGTGGCGAGAAGACCGTACGCGAGTAGCGCCGCCAGGTAAAAGCGCTTAACCCCGAGCCGGTCGATGAACAACCCGAGCCCAATGCCGGCCAGCGCGGCGACGAAGCTCGTGGCCGAGATCCACGACGAATAGTCGGTGCTCGCAATCCCAAGCTGCTGCACGGCGACGGTCTGTCCCACCTGAATCCACAACGCATCGGCGAACCGGAACAAAGAGGACACGCCGATGAGCAGCAGGCTCGCGGGCAGGATCAAGACCTTGGTGAGATCGCCCGCAATCGCTCCCCACGACCCCGCACGCAGCTGCAACGAGCGTTCGGTGGCCTGCCCTGAAGTCCACGGCAGCACTTTTTCGCCCGCGCGCTCGCGCACGAGCACTGCCCAAAGCAGGATCGCGCCAAACCCGGCCATGAGCATCACGGAGATCCCGGGCAGGCCGAACGATTGCAGCACGAAGGCGCTGATCGCGGCGGATCCGGAAATCCCGGCGACCTGACCGAAGCCCATGAAAGCATTGGCCCTGCCGTGCTCCTCCTCCGGCAACACGTCGATCGCCATGCCGTCCACCGCCACGTCCTGGGCGGCACCGAAGCAATTCAGCACGAAACACAGCGCGGTCAGCGTGACGAGATTGTCGAGCCCGTCCGGAAAGAACGCGAACGCGAGCCCGGTCAACGCGAGGCCCAGTTGTGCCAACAGCACCCACGGTCGCCTCCGCCCCATGGCGAGATACGTGAAACGGTCCATCATCGGACCCGCGAGCCACTTGAAAGTCCACGGCAGCATCGCGGCGCCGACGAAACCGCCGACGGCCGCGGGGGCGACGCCGCGCTCGAGCAGGAAGGCGGGCAATGCCACCGTCACGAGACCGAAGGGCAACCCTTGCGCGACGTACAGGATCGTGAAGGAAAAGTAGCGGAGGTAGCGGCTTTCGCTGAGGATCAGTTTCATTGTCGTTCTTCTAGATCGCAGCAGCGGTCACGATGTCACAGATGCGCTGGAATCGCTCGATGTTCTGCGCCTGGCTCATCACTCCGGCGCTCAAGAAAGCGAACGTGATCTCGCGGACCGGATCCACCCAGAAGAGCACGCTGCCCGCACCGTAGTTGCCGAACGTTTCCGGCGAGCACAGCGTGCCGTAAATCGCGTGGTGGAGCCCACGGCCGCGAATCGCGAAACCGAGTCCCATGTACGCCGGATACGGTCGCCAGCCGGCGCGATTGGCCACGGCTTTGTAGAGCTCGTTCGGTTTCTCGCCCGTCCAATTGCGAGTGGCGAGCTCGAGAATGGCCGGCGAGAGAATGCGCGCGCCGTCGAGCTCGCCGCCCAGACGCAGCATCTCCGCGAAGCGGAACAGGTCGGGCACCGAGCAGACCGCGCCGACCCACGGCATCTCCGCCTCCGGATCCTCGAACGCGCCGTTGATACCGGGAACGCGCGAGCTCGGATGCTGCGTCGGTGCGTTGGCGCCGAACACCGGCACGACGTGACGTGCCTTCAAACGGTCCGGCCGGCCAATCGCCGAAGAGGCCATCTGCAGCGGATCGAACAAGTCCTGCTGGGCGATATCGCGATAACGGCGACCCTTGGCGTCCGTGCGCCGGACCATCTCGCCCAACAGCGCGTGATTCACCAGCGGCGAATAGTCCACGCGTTCCTGCGGCTCGCATATCGCGTGCACGTTTGCGCAAATCGCTTCGATGATGAGAGGGAGTTGGTCGATGTTCATACCCGGCTTCGGCGTGAACACGGCGGGCAGACCCGAAGTGTGCGTCAGCAGATCGAACACCGTGATGCGCTCACGAATGCCGCCGGAGAACTCCTTGATGACCTCCGAGACCTTCGTCGTGAGCAGCAACTGACCGCGCTCGATGGCGCGAAAAGCGAGGACGTTGGTGATTGCTTTGGTGGCGGAGAAGATGCTGAACACCGAATCGAGACTCAGAGCTTTCGTTCCCGGCCCGCCCTCGTCGCCGATCGCCGTTTCGAGCGCGACCTTGCCACCGCGCGCGACTTTGATGACGGCGCCGAAATAGCGTCCGCGCGCGATGTCGTCGCGAATGACGGCCTTAACGTGATCCAGTAGTTCCTGCCGCCAGACACTCGGTATTTCGCCCATACCACACCTTATTCTTCTTCGTTCAGGCCGAAGCAGCGATGCCGCCATCAACCTGCAGAATCGCGCCGTTGATGAACTCGGCGTCTCGGCTCAGCAAGAACGCCACAGCTTTGTCGTTATCGCTTTCTCGCC
>DATBVX010000115.1:0-6016 GCA_036515135.1 Steroidobacteraceae bacterium | reverse complement strand
AGCCGCCCGAGCGCACTGGAGATCGCCAAGGCGCTCGCCCTTCCTTATCGCGAGGGGTTCGTGCGCAACCGTTACATCGGGCGGACGTTCATCATGCCGGGACAGACCATCCGCAAGAAGTCGGTGCGCCAGAAGCTGAACGTGATGGGGATGGAGTTCAAAGGCAAGAACGTGCTGATCGTGGACGACTCCATCGTGCGCGGAACGACCAGCCGTGAAATCGTGCAGATGGCGCGCGAGTCGGGGGCGAGACGCGTGTTCTTCGCCTCGGCCGCGCCGCCGGTGCGCTATCCCAACGTGTACGGCATCGATATGCCGACGCGCGAAGAGCTGATCGCAAGCGGCCGCACGGAAGCCCAGGTCGCGCGCGAGGTCGGCTGTGACGAGTTGATCTACCAGGACCTCGAAGCGCTGATCGAGGACGTGCGCAGCGTCAACCCCGAGGTGGAAAGCTTCGAGGCTTCGTGCTTCAGCGGCGTCTACATCACGGGTGACGTGACGCAGGCCTATCTCGACGGCGTCGAGGCGCAGCGGCGCGACGGCATGAAGCAGGCGCAGCAGGCGGCGATCAGCACGCAGCTCGATCTGGGTCTGGAAGAGGTTGAATGAGCCGCGCCGACGACTATCGGCTGGAAACGCTGGCGGTACGCGCCGGGATCGAGCGCAGCCAGTTCGGTGAGCATTCCGAGGCGCTGTACCTCACCTCGAGCTTCGTATTCCGGAGCGCGGCGCAGGCCGCGGCGCGCTTCGCGAACCAGGAACCCGGCAATATCTACTCGCGTTTCACCAATCCGACGGTCGCGGTGTTCGAAGAGCGCCTCGCCGCGCTGGAAGGCGCCGAGTGCTGCATCGCGACCTCATCCGGGATGGCCGCGATACTTTCGTGTGTCATGGGTTTGCTCAAGGCCGGGGATCACATCGTATGTTCCTCGGGAATCTTCGGGGCGACCGTGACTCTGTTCGGCACGATCATGAAGCGCTTCGGCGTCGGCACCACCTTCGTGTCGGGGACGGCCCTCGCGGGGTGGCAGGCGGCGGTAACGCCTGCGACCCGGATGCTGTACGTCGAGACGCCCTCGAATCCGCTGACCGAGGTGTACGACATCGCGGCGCTCGGCGCGATCGCCCGCAAGGCCGGCGCCCTGCTGGTCGTGGACAATTGCTTTTGCACGCCGGCGCTGCAGCGCCCGCTTGAATTCGGGGCGGATGTCGTGATTCATTCGGCGACCAAGTTTCTCGATGGACAGGGCCGCACCCTGGGTGGAGCGGTGCTTGGCAAGAAGGCGGTCATCCATGAAGGGGTGTTCGGATTCCTGCGCACCGCGGGCCCGACGTTGAGTCCGTTCAATGCCTGGGTGATACTCAAGGGACTCGAAACCCTGCGCATACGCGTGGAAGCCCAGTCCGCGGGCGCGCTGGAGCTGGCGCGCTGGCTCGAGCGGCAGCCGGGCATCGAACGCGTGTACTATCCCGGGCTGCCGTCGCATCCGCAGCACGAACTCGCGAAGCGGCAGCAGAAAGGTCCCGGTGCGATCGTCTCCTTCGACATGAAGGGCGGGAAGGATGCCGCATGGCGGGTGGTGGATGCGACGCGATTGCTTTCGATCACGGCCAATCTCGGCGACACCAAGACGACGATCACTCACCCTGCGTCGACCACACACGGGCGCATTTCCGCGGAGGCCCGGGCAGCGGCGGGCATCGGCGACGGCCTGCTGCGCGTTGCCGTCGGGCTCGAGCACATCGAGGACATCAAGGCCGACCTCGCGCGGGGGCTGACGAAATAAAGCTGAAACGCGAAGGACGCGAAGGAATTCAGGAACAGGAAAGCGGTATCCAGACGACGGCAGAATCGTAGGGCGGGTTAGCGGCGGAGCGGCGTAACCCGCCGCATGAATTGTTTCCGGTCATCAACTTGGCGTTTCTGGCGGCGCTTGCGTTATAGCTCCACTGCAGTGCAGCCGCGTGAGTCGCAGCGCAGATAGCCGCCGCGCTGATACCAGTCGTTCAGCACCCAGCGTTCGCACGTGTGGCCGTCGACCACGTGCAGATGCCGCGCCGGGCGGTGGGTGTGGCCGTGGATCAACCTCGGGTAGCCGTGCTCCCGCAGCGCCTGTTCAACTGCGCCGATCGACGCATCCATGATCTCCGCGGCCTTGGCCTGCTTGCTTTGCTCGCTCCGCCCGCGCATTCCCAGCATCTGCTCCCTGCGCGCCGCCAACGGCTGCGCGAGGAACCTCGCCTGGTTATCGAGGTTGCGCGCGTAGCGGCGGAAGCTCTGGTATTCGAGATCGTCGGTGCATAGTGTGTCGCCATGCATGACGAGGGTGCGCGTGCCGTGGAGGTCGATCAGCATTGGATCGGGGATCAGTTCAGCCCCGCAGCGGGCCGCAAACGCGCGTCCGATGAGAAGGTCGCGATTGCCATGCATGAAGTTCACCGCGACACCCCGTGATGAGAGGTTTCCCAGGGCGTCGGCTACCGCGGCATTCAGCGGGTCGGTAACGTCGTCGTCACCCAGCCAATACTCGAACAGGTCGCCCAGGATATGCAGCGCATCGGCCCCGGGCGCGATGCGCCCGGTAAAGTCGAAGAACTGCTGGTTGATGTGCGGGCGTTCGGCGCTCAAGTGCAGGTCCGAGACGAACAGCGTATGCATAGGATTGAGGAATGAGGATAGAGGATTGAGCAGAAGTCGCAAGGTCCGGCATTTGCCTCAATCCTGACAACTCAATCCTCACTCCTGCCCTCAGACCACTTCCGCGCGCTGGATGATCACGTCCTCGACCGGCACATCCTGGTGCATGCCGCGGTTTCCCGTACTGACCTTCCCGATCTTGTCCACCACTTCGGTGCCGGCCGTCACGCGGCCAAACACGCAGTAGCCCCAGCCCTGGGGGGTGGCCGCCGTGTGGTTCAGAAAATCGTTGTTGGCGACGTTGATGAAGAACTGCGCGGTCGCTGAATTCGGATCGGAGGTGCGCGCCATCGCGACGGTGTAACTGTCGTTCCTGAGCGCATTGTCGGCTTCGTTCCTGACCGGCGCGCGCGTCGCTTTCTGTTTCATGCCGGGTTCGAAGCCGCCGCCCTGGATCATGAAGCCGTCGATGACGCGATGGAACACCGTATTGTCAAAATGGCCGTCGTTCACGTACTGCAGGAAGTTGGCAACCGTGGCGGGAGCCTTTTCGGAGTCGAGTTCGAGCGTGATCGTGCCGAGGCGGGTATGCAGCTTGACCATGACGTTCCTTTATTTTGCGGGTTTCTTGCCGGGGCCGCCCACGATGCGCGCGCTCTTGATCAACACCGTCTTGACCGGGACGTTCATGTGGGGCGGTTTGGGGCCGTTGGGCGACTTGGCGATCCGGTCAACGACTTCCATGCCCTTGACCACCTTGCCGAAAACGGTATAGCCATGCCCGTCGGGCTTGGGAAAGTTCAGGCTCTCGTTATCGACGACGTTGATGAAAAACTGTGCGGTTGCGGAATTTGGATCGCGCGTCCGTGCCATGGCGATCGTTCCGACCTCGTTGCGCACACCGTTCTGCGACTCGATGGGAATCGGCGGGTGCGTCGCTTTCGCGGTGAGATCGGGCGTGAACCCCCCGCCCTGTATCATGAATCCGTCTATGACGCGATGAAAGATCGTGCCGTTGTAGAACCCGTCTTCGACGTACTGGAGAAAGTTCTTGACGGTCACCGGCGCGCGGTCGGGATACAACTCCACAGTGATCGGCCCGAGGCTGGTGCGGATTTCCACCTGCGGGTCGGCGGCCCACAGCGGGGGTGACATCAGTAGCGCGAGAAGGAGCAGAAATCTTGGCATGGCAGAGTCCTGGAAGGGTGGGTGAATCGTCAGTGGGACGCACCGGAGAGCATTTCGTTGACCGCTTTGAGCTTGAGCGGGGCGCTCCGGTTCGTCTTGTCGAGCTTGGACGCCCTGTCATACGACTGCCCAGCCATCCGCGAATAAATGTCGCCGAGGTTCTCGTGAGCGATCGCATAGCCCGGATTTACGCGCACCGCCATCTCCAGCGCGAGGCGCGCCTTTTCGTAGTCGCCCTGCGCAGCGTACAGCACCGCAAGATTGTTGTATGGTTCCGGCAATTCGGGATAATCATTGGTGAGATCGGCGAAAACCTTGATTGCGTCCGCGGACTTCTTCTGTTCGGTCAGGATCAGGCCCTTCAGAAAACGGCCGCGTGCCTCCTTCGGACGGCTCGCCAGATAACTCTCGACGCGTTGCAGTGCCTGCGCGTGCTGTTTCTGCTTCAGCAATTCCTCGGCCTGCGCGAGTTCGCGTTCCTGGGCGCAGGCGATGCCGGTTGCGAGCAGGCCGAGCGCAAGCGACACCATCCACGCGGCGCGGCGCGACATCATTGTGCTATACTTTCCGCGATTTCAAAGGGTTCCAAACCCTTGAAATTCTACCAAGAACGGGCGGCGATTCATACTCGACCGTTCGGTGATCGAGAGCGACATTCCCCGCAATCCATGCCGTGCCGGCGCAGCGTTAGCCCATGCTGACGATCCACAACTCTCTCACCCGCAGGAAAGAAGAATTCGTCCCGATCACCCCAGGCGAAGTCCGCATGTATGTCTGCGGCATGACGGTTTACGACTATTGCCACCTCGGCCACGCGCGCGTGATGGTGGCGTTCGACGTGGTGCGGCGCTGGTTGCGGGCACTCGGCTACCGGGTCACCTACGTGCGCAACATTACCGACATCGACGACAAGATCATCAAGCGCGCACGGGAGAACAACGAGCCGGCCGAGGCCTTGACGGCGCGTTTCATCCAGGCGATGGACGAGGATGCGGCGGCGCTGGGCATCGAGAAGCCGGACGCGGAGCCGCGTGCGACCGACTTTGTCCCCGGAATGCTCGACATGATCCGGGCGCTGGAAGGCCGCGGGCTTGCCTATCAGGCGCCTGACGGCGACGTGAACTATGCCGTGCGCAAGTTTCCCGAATACGGCAGGCTTTCGGGCAAGTCGCTCGACGAACTGCGCGCCGGGGAGCGCGTGGAGATCGACGCGGCCAAGCACGATCCGCTCGACTTCGTGCTGTGGAAGCGCGCCAGGGACGGCGAGCCGACGGAGGCTTTAACCGCGCGCTTCATCCAGGCGATGGACGAGGATGCTGCAAGACTCGGCATCGAAAAACCCGATTTCGAGCCGCGTGCGACGGAATACGTCGAGGCCATGCTCGACATGATCCGGGTGCTGGAAGGCCGTGGGCTGGCCTATCAGGCGCCCGACGGCGACGTGAACTATGCCGTGCGCAAGTTTCCCGAGTACGGCAGGCTTTCGGGCAAGTCGCTCGACGAACTGCGCGCCGGGGAGCGCGTGGAGATCGATGCAGCCAAGCACGATCCGCTCGACTTCGTGCTGTGGAAGCGCGCCAAGGACGGTGAGCCGTACTGGGACGCGCCGTGGGGCCGCGGGCGCCCGGGCTGGCACATCGAGTGCTCGGCAATGTCGAACTCGCTGCTCGGCAGGCATTTCGACATCCACGGCGGAGGCCAGGATCTGCAGTTTCCGCATCACGAGAACGAGATCGCGCAGTCGGAAGGCGCGCACCGGGAAAAGTTCGTGAACTACTGGATGCACAACGGCTTCGTGCGCGTGGACAACGAGAAGATGTCGAAGTCGTTGGGCAACTTCTTCACCGTGCGCGAAGTGCGCGCGAAATACGATCCCGAGGTCATCCGTTTTTTCATCGTTCGCGCGCACTATCGCAGCCCGCTCAACTATTCGGACCAGCACCTGGAGGACGCGAAACACGCATTAACGAGACTATATACGGCGCTCAGAGGCATTGATGCGGAGGCGGGCGATGTTGACTGGCAAAATCCTTACGCCAGCCGGTTTCGTGAGGCGATGAACGACGATTTCAACACGCCAGAGGCGGTCGCGGCGCTGTTCGAGTTGGCGAATGAAGTCAACCGGACCCGTTCATCTTCGGATGCGGGGCTCCTCAAGTCTCTCGCAGCGACGCTCGGGCTGCTTCAGCG
>DATBVX010000114.1:0-2192 GCA_036515135.1 Steroidobacteraceae bacterium | reverse complement strand
TGGCCGTCTGCGCCACGCCTTCTCGCTCGCTCGAGCACGACGGAAGCGTGCCCGCGCAGCCGAGCGCCGCGCCTGCCAAAGCCGCCAGCACGACGGGCGAGGAACACACTGATCTACTACTCCGGAGAATCGTCGCGTGGCGCGGAGATGTTCATGCTGCCTTGTCGAGCAGCTGCTTGATATTGGCGCCGCGCGTTGCGAAGAGCGCCGCGGTCAGCAATTGGCCTCGAGAGGTGAGGCGATAGCGATGTGTCTTCGGTATTTTGCGGATGACCCCATGGGCACGCAGGAGTCGGAGGCGACGGCTGGTCTTGGCAGCGAGACGGCGGATCTCACGGGGCTGGGCGTTGCTGGCCGCGGGATGCAGCAAACGCCGGATGTCGCGGTTGCGGAAGCCGGCGGTGGCGAACTCGCCGCGTGAGACGGCCTCGAGCAGAGCGATGTCGTCGCAGTTGCCCATACGCATGGCTCGAACGCGTTGTCCCTGATCGACAACGGGGCGAGAGACCGGATCGAAGAGCTGGGAGCAGGGGGTCGTGTCGTCGACGGCAGCGAGGGCATCCAGGTAGGCGTCGTTGGATCGCTGGGACAGTTGAGCTCGGCGATGCAGGTCTGCGACGCCCTTGCGCAGCGGCCGCCACTCGAGCTTGCCTTGAGGGTTATCGTGGGGCGGGCGCAGCACCTTGAAGTCGGTCGTTCGCGCGATGGTGGTCTCGGTGCGCAGGACGTTGCCGGCCTTGTCGTACATCTTAACGGAGTTGCCTCGTACCCAGTGCTTGACGCGGACACCTTCGGCGCGGTCCTTGAAGCTGGTGACGATCTCGCCGGTGAAGTTGCCGGGAGCCTTGCGAGCCAGGAAGCGCATGACGTCGGGGCTTTTGAAGTGGTGCATCGCGTGGCGCACGAGCTTGGGGTAGATGGCGGCCAGGGCGCGCGGGTCCTTGAAGATGAAGTCGGTGGCCCACTCGGTCTGGTACGCCGACCAGTAGTAGTCCATCGGCCAACAACGAAAGATCGCGGCGTGCAGCGGGTTGAGGCGTCGAGCGACGACGTTGAGGATGCGGGGCCAATCGATCGTGAGCTGCTCGTCCATCAGACGCTGCGCCCGCCCAGGATCTCCCAACCACGTGAAACAGTTGTCTTGGCGCCGAAAGTCGGTCACGCCCTCGCGTTCGAGTTGCCGAGCGAGCCACTCTCGACCGTTGAGGCAGATCTGCACGTTGAAAGGAAACCAGGTCTGGATCCGTGCGTTCATGAAACCGAAGCGCGGATGTAGGTAGTACTTGTACAGGTGCAGGCACTTCTTCGCTCGCAGCTTCAGCCCGCGTTCCTTGGGGTCGGGCGAGCGGTGGTACTCGAAGCTCCTGCAGGGCTCGACTGCCGTCAGGATGCAGACCAGCCCATGCTCGACGGGATTCTGGGCGAGAAGACGTCGAGCCTCATCCTCCTTGCTGACGCTGCTGCTCTCGAGATACTTGATCGGTCGGCCGCGTTCACGCGCCTCCGCCAGCGACCTGTCCTTGACGCGCTCGCTGGTCGACAGAACAAAGTTCTTGAAGTCCAGAAGCCGAACGGTGGCACGTTGCAGGAACGTGTACATGCCGTGATCCCGCATCAGCGGCAGCAGCGAACCGCGGAACACCAGCCGATCGAATCCGGAAAGAACTCCAGTGACGAACGGGAGGTAACGCGATAGGAACTTCTCCATGGCGTCGGTCCTTGGGATGGGGTTGGTCTAGCAACTTCCCTCGTACCCGAGGAACGACGCCTCTTCTATACTTGGGTTGCGGGCGAAGCCCGCGCTATGAATCCGAACTGACCAGTCGTGCTGTGCCAGAATTTGTTCGACGGATCGAATTCGGGCATCCCGTCCGGCACGCCGCAGCGGGCCGTCTTGAGCACCTCCCGCGTCGTCGCGTCGACGATCCCCGTCGCGACGAGACCCTCGGCATGCTGCAGCGCGCGGATCGCTTGGGCGGTATGCTCGTCGTAGACGCCGGCGGCGGGCGCTGTCGCGACGATGGGGCGCCACGCCGGATATCGACGCGCCAGTTTTGCATTGGGGAAGTAGCCGTATTGCGACAAGTAGGTATGGACGGTTCGCACGTCTTCGCCGGTGGCGCCGATTGACAAGTCTTTGTCGAGTGCCTCAAGTCGCTTATCGAAGTCCGCCGGCGGACCCTCCTCGGAAG
>DATBVX010000113.1:0-2029 GCA_036515135.1 Steroidobacteraceae bacterium | reverse complement strand
CGCGCGTCCGATGGCCGAGATGGTCGGCGGGACGAGTTTCATCGGCGGATTCCGCACCGCGGACATCGCGGCGCTCGTGATCATCATGGTCGAGATCTCGATGGGATTGTTCCTGATGGAATCGCTCAGGATCACGCGGTTGTTTCCAGTCATCGGCGCGCTGCCGGACAAAATGCGCGTGCGGATGCTCTGGATCACCTTCTCGATCCTGCTGTTGCTCGCGAGTATCGAGGCAGGCCTGGCCTACATGCGCGAGGTGTTGTTGCAGGACGAGCTCGCCACCGGCGCGTTGCTGCGGGATGAGGGCGGCGGCGAACTTCAGAACGAGCATTTGTGGATCACCACGGCGGCGCAGATGGGGATGGGATTCATCCTGCCGTTCGCGCTCGTGTTCGTCGCCATTCCGCTCGAGACCTTCGTCCAATCGCTGCGCACTGTTCTCGGACTCGCAGGCATCGCGACCCTGCGGGCGCTCGCGCTACTCCTGCGCGTGCTCAGCAACGGATTCCGGCACCTGGGCACGCTGGCGGAGCGTTTGTACGACCTGCCGCTCTTTGTACCTCTGTGGCTGGAAGCGAGGCTGGCTGCGAGTGCAGATCGGTCGGTCGTCAGCCGTGAGATGCGAGAGGCGCGTCTATGAAGCACCGAATCCTCCTGGCAGCAGCACTCGTCCTAGCCGCCTGTGGCCCCGCGGCGCCCACCAACACGGGTGTGTATCTGCTACTGGACACGTCCGGTACGTACAGCGGCGAGATCAAGAAGGCGGAACACATCATTCTCTACATGCTGTCGCAGCTTGAGCCCGCGGATTCCTTTGCCGTGGCGCGCATCGATACCGGCAGCTTCAGTGAGAAGGACATCATCGCAAAGGCCACCTTCGACGACCGGCCCAGCACCGCCAATCGACAGAAGCGCGCGTTTGCAGGGCAGGTGAAAGCGTTCGTCGAGCAGTCCAATGCCTCCCCGCATACGGACATCACGGGCGGCCTGTTGCAGGCGGTCGAGTTCCTGAACGAAAAGCACTCCGGCCGTAAGGCGATCCTGATCTTCTCCGACCTCAAGGAAGACCTCGCCAAGGGCTATGTGCGGGAGGTCCCGCTCGAGCTCAAGGGATTCGAGGTCGTCGCGCTCAACGTCACCAAACTGCGCTCTGACAATTACGATCCGCGCGAATATCTTGCGCGCGTGGAATCGTGGCGCGCGAAGGTCGAGGATGGCGGCGGCCGTTGGCGCATGATCAACGACCTCGAGCGATTGGAAGGCCTGCTTTAGTACGAAAGCGCGTCTTCCCGACGCCCCGACATGTGAGTGGCGCTATGGACCTACCCTGACCGACAGGTCCAGCCGCTGCAGCGCATCGGCAGTCGTGGACGCGCCAGTCCTGGCGAGATCGGCTCTGGAAAACACCCGGCCGGCCAGAAGGGAGCAGCGACCTTCCCTCAAAGGAATATGAGTGCCCGTGGATCGCAGGCAACGAGTGTCTGCCGATCGTGGGGTGTCAGCGCCGAAACCGGTCCCTGGGGTCGCAGCGCAACCGACGACGGATACCGCGACACTTATGCAGAGCAGCAGTGGTCTCAACATCGCGATTCTCCTTTGTTCAGGGATTCGTGAGGGCGTTGGATGCGAAAGCGGGCGCCAAGTTCTGTGGCTGGAGCGCCAATCTACGTGTACGGGCTGATTCGGGACAAGCCCAACGGAGCGCGCCCACGATCGAGGCGCGGGTCCCTCCTGTGCCAAGCACGGTCCGACAGTTACACGCGTGGCCCATTGCCAGCGGACCGAGTTGCGTGGCCGGATCGAGTGGATCACCCGGTCGCATGCGGCTGGCGCGGTCGACGAGGTCATACGAACCATCCACGGCCGACATGCTCTACCCCAACGCAAACTGGCCTCGATTACCGGTATCGAGCGATTTTCTCTTGAATTCATTGTTGACTCACGCACCATCGGAGCGCAACCGCGACTTATTCCCCCCCGGAGCTCGCGGTGATGACGTTGAATCTGAACCGGCGCCACGACATCCAGT
>DATBVX010000112.1:0-2695 GCA_036515135.1 Steroidobacteraceae bacterium | reverse complement strand
GCCAGCCACAAACTCGATCGCGCCGCGCTGTGCTCGCTCGCGGCTCCCCTCTACGATCGCATGACGGAAGGACCGCTGTGGGATGTGAATGACGCGGCCCTGCTATTCGCTCATCATGAGCCGCGACCGCTGACCCGCGTTGATCTGCAAGCGCGCGGACGGGCAGCGCTCGAGGATGCGGATCGGCGCCTCGGCCTCGCGCTGTCGGGCGAGGAGATCGACTACCTTTGCGAGCACTTCCGCCCTCTCGGCCGCGACCCCACCGACGTCGAGTTGATGATGTTCGCCCAGGCAAACTCCGAGCATTGTCGCCACAAGATCTTCAACGCCAGCTGGATCATCGACGGGGAGCCGCAATCGAAGTCGCTGTTCGCGATGATCCGCAACACTTACGCTCACAACTCGCGCGGAGTGCTCTCGGCGTATCGGGACAATGCGGCGGTGATCGAAGGCTGGCCGGGCTCGCGCCTCTTCCCACACCCGCACACCGGTGTGTACGCCTACACGCAGGAGCCCGTCGACATCCTGATGAAGGTGGAGACGCACAACCACCCGACCGCGATTGCGCCGTTTCCCGGTGCCGCCACGGGCTCCGGTGGCGAGATTCGCGACGAAGGTGCAACCGGCTGCGGCGCCAAACCCAAGGCGGGGCTCACCGGCTTCAGCGTGTCAAACCTGCGGATTCCAGGCGCGCTCAGGCCATGGGAGACCGAACACGGTCAGTCTCCGCGGGCCGCTGCGGCGCTCGAAATCATGCTCGACGGGCCGATCGGCGCGGCGTCGTTCAACAACGAGTTCGGGCGTCCGAACATCCTCGGTTACTTCCGCACGTTTGAATTGGCGCTCCCGGGAGATGCAACGGGGCGCGTGCGCGGCTATCACAAGCCGATCATGATCGCCGGTGGCCTCGGCAACATCCGTCGCGCCCACGTCGAGAAGCGCGAGGTGCCGGTGGGGGCGCACATCGTGGTGATCGGCGGTCCCGGGATGCTGATCGGGCTGGGCGGTGGCGCAGCCTCATCGCTCACGAGCGGTGCCAGCCAGGAGGATCTGGATTTTGCCTCCGTACAGCGGGGCAATCCCGAGATCCAGCGCCGCGCGCAGGAGGTGATCGATCGCTGTTGGGCGCTCGGCGAGCGCAACCCGATCCTGCTGATCCACGATGTCGGCGCCGGCGGCCTGTCGAACGCCGTGCCGGAAGCCGTCGCTCACAGCCACCGCGGCGGGCGAATCGATTTTCGCCGCATTCCGTCCGCCGAACCCGGCATGACGCCGCTCGAGTTGTGGTGCAACGAGGCGCAGGAGCGTTACGTGCTCGCTGTCGCGGAAGCCGATCTCCAGACATTTCGTGCTCTGTGCGAGCGTGAGCGCTGCCCGTTCGCGGTGATCGGCGAAATCACGGGCGACGGCTGGCTTCGAGTCGAGGATGAGCACTTCGACAACCGCCCGGTCGAGATGCCGGTGGACGTGCTGCTCGGCAAGACGCCGCGGATGGTGCGAGACGTACGCCGAGTGCCGCGGCGGCAGATGGATTTTGATACACGGGGCATCGATCTGCGCGATGCCGTCGAGCGGCTGCTGCGACTGCCGGCGATCGCCGACAAGAGCTTTCTGATCACGATCGGCGATCGCACGGTCGGCGGCCTGGTTTGCCGCGATCAGATGGTCGGGCCATGGCAGGTACCGGTGAGCGACGTTGGAGTGACCGCAACGGGGTATGGCGGTTACACCGGCGAGGCCATGGCGATGGGTGAACGGACACCCGTCGCGCTGCTCGACTCACCGGCATCGGGCCGCCTGGCGATCGGTGAGGCCATCACCAATATCGCGGCCGCGGACATCGTTCGGCTCGACGAGGTGCGATTGTCGGCGAACTGGATGGCGGCCTGCGGTGAGCCTGGAGAAGACGCTGACCTGTTCGCAACGGTAAACGCGGTTGGCGAGGAGCTGTGCCCCGCGCTCGGTATCACGATTCCGGTCGGCAAGGATTCTTTGTCGATGAAATCGGGCTGGGAGAGCGCGCAGGGAATGCGCAGTGTCGTGGCGCCCGTGTCGCTCATCGTCTCGGCTTTCGCGCCGGTGCGCGACGTGCGCCGCACGCTGACGCCGCAACTGCGCCTCGACGCCGGCACCACGCGCCTGTTGCTCATCGATCTGGGGAGAGGCCGCAACCGCCTCGGCGGATCGTGTCTCGCGCAGGTGTACGGCACCATCGGTCATGAGCCCGCCGATCTCGACTCACCGGACCTGCTCGATGGCTTCTTTGCCGCGCTCACCGCGCTCAAGTCGCACGACCGAATACTGGCATATCACGACCGCGCGGACGGGGGCGTGCTGGTGACGCTCATGGAGATGGCCTTTGCTGGACACTGCGGTCTCGATGTCGCCATCCCGTGCGGGGCCGCTGATCCACTTGCTGCCTTGTGCGCGGAGGAGCTGGGTGCCGTGATCCAGGTGCGCGCGGAACACCTCGAAAGCGTGCGCGCTCTGCTGCTGCAATTCGGCGTCGACGAGTGCGCTCACGACATCGGGCAGGTCGTTGCGGGTGATTCGATCCGGATCGAGGCGGGTGACCGATCGCTACGGGAATCACGCACGGCGCTGCGCCGGCTGTGGTCCGAAACGTCCTGGCGAATGCAGAGGCTGCGCGATCATCCGGCCTGCGCCGACCAGGAGTACGAACGGCTCGCGGAGG
>DATBVX010000111.1:0-6741 GCA_036515135.1 Steroidobacteraceae bacterium | reverse complement strand
TCCGCCCTGATCGTGCGCCGGCAGCTCGACCGCCTCGACTTGATCGCCGTCCTCAAGACCCGGGAATGAATCGATGATCAAACCGGTCGTGCGCCGTGTTCTGCTCTGGTCGCCATTTGCACTGGCGCTGATCCTGCTGCTGCTGTGGTTGTTCCGGCCGACCCCCGTTGCAGTCGATTTTGCCACGGTCGAGCGCGGTGCGCTGCGCGTCACGGTCAGCGACGAGGGCGAAACGCGTGTGAAGGACGTGTTTGCGGTTTCGGCGCCGGTCCCGGGCCTCATGCGACGCATCGAGCTCGAGCCGGGCGATGCAGTGGCGGCGCAGAGTACGGTGATCGCGCGCATCGAACCCAACGACCCGTCATTCCTCGACGTGCGCACCGAGGCCGAGGCGCGCGCCACGGCGCGTGCCGCAGAAGCGGCGCGTGCGTACGCAGCCGCGGAGGTCGACCGCGCGGCGGCCGAAGTGGAATTTGCGCAAAGCGAGCTGAAGCGCTTCCAGGGCCTCGCGGAACGCGAGAGCATTTCCGCGAACGACCTGGACGCCGCCGAGCGCCGCGCCCGAATCGCGGCGGCGGGACTCGAGGAAGGGAAGGCGCGACTTCGCGTGCAGGATTTCGAACTCGAGCGCGCGCAGGCACGGCTGCTCGCGCCAAGTGCGGCACGCAGCCGGCGCGAGCAGTGCGACTGTGTGACGGTCTATTCGCCGGTGAGCGGCCGGGTGCTGCGTGTGCTCAAGGAAAGCGAGGGTGTGGTCGAATCAGGTACACCACTCATCGAGATCGGTGACCCGGACAAGCTCGAGGTGGTCGTCGACCTGCTGTCCACCGACGCCGTGAAGGTGAAGCCCGGGCAGCGCGCCATGCTGGAGGCCTGGGGCGGTGGGGAGCCGATCGAAGGTGTGGTCCGGCGGGTCGAGCCTTCGGGCTTTACCAAGATCTCGGCGCTCGGGATCGAGGAACAACGGGTCAATGTCATCATCGACTTCGCCACGCCGCCGGGGGACCGCGGCGGTCTCGGACATGGTTACCGCGTCGAGCCGCGCATCGTGCTGTGGGAATCGGCTGACGTGCTCAAGCTGCCGCTGTCAGCCGTGTTCCGCCACGGGCAGGACTGGGCGGTTTTCATCGAGGATGGCGCGCGGGCAGCCGTGCGAATCGTCGAGATCGGTCAGCAGGATGGCATCGAAGCCGAGGTCCTGAAGGGTTTGTCGCCGGGCCAACGCGTCGTGCTGCATCCGGGCGACAGAGTGAGCGCCGGAAGCCGCCTGCGCGAGCGCGGCTGATCGCGTCGGCGCTCAGGCGGCCTGGGCTCGATCGCTCACGGGCACCAGAGCGTGACGAAGCGCGTCATCGATCGTCTCGAGCCAGACGAATTGCAGCCCGGCGCGCGCCGATTCAGGCACGTCCTGGAAATCCTTGCGATTGCGCGCCGGCAGCAACACGGTCTTGATACCGCTGCGCAGCGCCGCGAGGACCTTTTCCTTGATGCCGCCGACGGGCAGCACCAGCCCGCGCAGGCTGATCTCGCCCGTCATCGCGGTGTCGCTGCGCACCGGGCGGTTGGTCAGGAGCGAGGCGAGTGCGCTGAACATCGCCACGCCGGCGCTCGGTCCATCTTTCGGAATGGCGCCGGCTGGAACGTGCACATGGATGTCGCTGTGCTCGAGTTCCGCCGCGTCGATGCCGAGGGTCGAGGCATGCGACTTGACCAGTGTGAAGGCGGCCTGGACGCTCTCCTTCATGACGTCACCGAGCTGTCCAGTGAGGATGAGCTTGCCCGAGCCGGGTATGCGGCTGGCCTCGATGAAAAGGATGTCCCCGCCCGCGGGCGTCCACGCCAATCCGGTGGCAACACCGGCCACGCTGGTGCGCAGCGCGACCTCGGACTCGAACCGCGCGGGCCCGAGAATCTCGCCCAGCTCGGCCGCACCGATGTGAATCGGCAGAGGCGCCCCCTCGACCGAGCGGACTGCCGCATTGCGCAGCAGCGAGCCGACGTGGCGCTCGAGATCGCGAACACCAGCCTCGCGCGTGTAGTCGCGGACGATCGAGCGCAATGCTGCATCATCGACCTGGACGTCGTCCGGCCGTAGCCCGTTGGCCGAGAGCTGACGCTTGAGCAGGTAGCGGCGCGCAATCTCCAGCTTCTCCTCGTCCGTGTAGCCGGCGATCTCGATGATCTCCATGCGATCGCGCAGGGCGACCGGAATCGTGTCCACGACGTTCGCCGTCGTGATGAAGACGACTTTCGACAGATCGAACGGGACGGCCAGGTAGCCATCGCGGAAAGTGTGGTTCTGCTCCGGGTCGAGGACCTCGAGCAGCGCGGCACTCGGATCGCCGTGGAAGCCGACGCCGAGCTTGTCGATCTCGTCGAGCATCATGACGCAGTCGCGCGTCCCCGTCTTGCGGATCGCCTGAATGATATTGCCCGGCAGCGCACCGATGTAGGTGCGTCGATGGCCGCGAATCTCGGCCTCGTCGTGGACTCCGCCGAGGGCGACGCGAGCGAACTTGCGCCCGAGCGCGCGCGCGATCGACTGCCCGAGCGAGGTCTTGCCGACTCCCGGCGGACCCACGAAGCACAGGATCGGCGCATGACCCTCGGGTGAGAGCTTCCGCACCGCGAGGAACTCGACGATGCGCCGCTTCACTTTTTCCAGGCCATAGTGATCCTCATCCAGAACGGCGCGAGCCTGTGCGATGTCGATCGCCGGCGATTCGGGTGCCTTCCACGGCAGCTCGATCAGCCAGTCCAGATAGGTGCGCGCCATCGAATATTCGGACGACGCATCGGGCATTCGCTCCAGGCGCTTCAATTCCTTGCGGGCGTGCACCGCAACTTCCTCCGGCATGCCGGCGGCTTCTACCGCCTTGGCGAGTTCGGTGAGCTCGGCCGAAACGCTTTCGCCTTCGCCCAGCTCCTTCTGAATCTGGTGCAACTGCTCTCGCAAGACATACTCGCGCTGGCGCTTGTCCATCTTTGCCTGCGTCTTGCGCCCGATCTCACTCGCGATGCGCAGCACCTCCAGCTGGTGCGAGAGGATCTCGAGCACCCGATCGACGCGTACGGCTGCATCGACCAACTCGAGGATCTTTTGCTTCTCGGCCGGGGGGATGTCGAGCAGCGCTGCGACCATGTCGGCGAGCAGTCCCGCCCGGGTCACGCCCTGCAACGCCTGCAGCAATTGCGGCGGCGTCTCGGGCAACAGTCGCAATGCCTCGCCGGCACGTTCACGCAACTCGTGCAGCCGCGCCTCCATTGCAGCGCCATGCTCGTCTTCCGCGGGAAGTCGCTGCACGCGGGCGACGAGGTACGGGTAACCGGATAGAAATTCGACGATGCGAAAGCGCATTTCGCCCTGACACACGAGGTGGTGTGCGCCATCCTGGGCAGTGACGTAGCGCAGGATCTGGGCGACCGACCCGACGGTGTGCAGCTGTTCCGGAGCGGGCGAGTCGCTGTTCGGGTCGCGTTGCAGAAGCAGACCGATCGGGCGATCGGACTTGAATGCAGCCTGGACGGCGGCGACCGAGGCCTCGCGGCCGATCGTCACCGGCAGGACCATGCCCGGGAACAGCACCAGATTGCGGACCGGCAACAGGATGAGCGCGTCGTCCGGCAATGCCGGCAATGCTTCAGGCGAGCGGGCGTCCCCGCGCTCGCTCGGCTCAGCCATGGCCGTGAGCGATTCTGTCGCCGTGGCGGACGTCTCGTCGGATTGAACTTCTGTATTCATTCGTGCCGAAACCTCACGGAGAGCGCTGCAGCCCGATGACCAGGAATCCCTGATCAAGGTGCTGCGCGGTGATTCGGTACACGCCGCCCGGCAACAACACGCGGCGCTCGAACGTCCCGTAGGGCAGCTCGAGCTGGCGAATCGACGCGCCGTGCACGATCTGGGGCAAGACGCGACGGCCACGCACCACCAGCTCGACGCCATCGAGCTCGATTTCGAGCTCATGAGCCCGCACGCCGGGGAGGGCGTAGTACAGCCAGAGCTCGGCGCGTGACTCGAACACGTCCACGGCCGGTTCCCAGCGCGTCGCTCCGAAAGAGCACCGCTGCAATCGGCGCGTTTCGTCGAGCATCTGCAGCGCCTGCAGCCACACCCAGCCGTTTGGATCGTCAATTCGCATCGCCGGTATTCACCCGCACGGGCGCGTGCCCGATGTCGAATCGGCTATATGGGTGTCGTCGCGCGACTCTCAATGGCCTTACTGAATCACCGACAGCGCAACGACCGAGGCCGCAACAGCGAACAAGAGCGCGACGAGCCATGCCAGTCCGCGCACCCAGCGACGTGCGTGAGGCGCACTCACCGGCTTGAGCGCGGTCGGCCTATTCTGTCGAAAAGTGAGCATTTTCAGGTGCCTCCATCGAAGACCCGCCCGGTAGCGTCACCTGCAAAAGTCTGAGCGTCCGCACGCGCGGCGTCACTCGCTGGAAGTACGCATCAGGGTCGCACAAACACGTATATCCTCACGTCTCGCCCACGGGCGCAATATCCATGGATGACGAAATCCCAAGCGGGAGGTGCTCATGACGGAAAGGCAACCGGCTCATCGCGCGGCCTCCGCGTCCGGGATTGACGCGGAGCTCAAGCGGGAATTGAAGGAAGACTTCGCTCAGGCAGACAGCGATCACGACGGCCGGATCAACTTCGCGGAGTTCGGCGCGCTGCTCGAGGATCTCGAAGCCGGCATGTCGGAGCAGGAGCTGCACATCGGCTTTCGCGAGATCGACACCGACCGCGATGGACGAATCGACCTGCGCGAGTTCATCGCTTGGTGGACGGGGCAGTAGCCCTCAGGCGGTTGCGGTAGCTTGCGCCGCCGACACCCAGCCGCAGCAAGGCGCTGTCGGGCATGGACATCGTCAACGCTGGCCGCGCACTGTTTCTGGTAGTCGTCGCGAATCTGGTCCCCTGGGCCGTGAGGAGGCTGCTGGACCGGCGCTGGTCCGCGCCTCTGGATCTGGGCGTGGCGCTGCCCGACGGGCAACGCCTGTTCGGCAGTCACAAGACCTGGCGGGGCGTCGTTTCGGGCACGCTCGCATGCGCAATAGCGGCCACGCTCACGGGTCCCGGCTTTGCGATCGGGGCGGGAGTCGGCGCCCTATCGCTCATGGGGGACGCGCTCTCCAGTGCGGTGAAACGGCGACTGCGCCTTGCGCCGGGAACCGAGATCTTCGGGCTCGATCAACTGCCGGAAGCGCTCCTGCCATCAATTTTCTTTGCCGGTGCGCTGGGACTCGGCGGCATCGACATCGCTGTCGTTGCCCTCGTATTCCTCGTGCTCGACATTCTGGTGACCGGCATGCGGCATCGTCCGCGACTCCGTAACACCGATGCGGGAGAACGCTGATGCTTGCGCCGGCCCTGCCGTTCGAATCGCTCTATGCGCACGGATTTCTCCGCGTGGCCGTGTGCACGCCCAGAGTGGACGTCGCAGCGCCGCAATTCAATCTCGAGCAGACACTCGAGCTCGCGCGGCGCGCTTCGGCTTCGTCTGCCGCGGTCGCTCTGTTTCCCGAGCTGGGACTGGCGGCCTACTCCAACGAGGATCTGGTCGCACAGGATGCTTTGCTCGACGGCGTGGAAGCCGCGGTGGCGGCGCTCGTCCGGGAGAGCGCCGAACTGTTTCCGCTCCTCATCGTGGGCGCCCCGTTGCGCACCGAGCAGAAGCTCTTCAACTGCGCGCTCGTGATCCATCGCGGCGAAATTCTCGGAGTGGTCCCCAAGACTTTCCTGCCCAACTACCGTGAGTTCTACGAAAAGCGCCAGTTCAGCGAAGCCGCGCAAGCGGTCTCGAGCGGAATTCAGCTTATCGGGCGCGACGTACCATTCGGCGGCGACCTGCTGTTCAAGGCCAGCGATGTCGCCGATTTCAACCTGCACGTCGAAATCTGCGAGGACCTGTGGGTGCCGATCCCGCCGAGCAGCTATGCCGCGCTCGCGGGCGCCACAGTCCTCGCAAACCAGTCGGCCAGCGACATCACGATCGGCAAGGCCGACTATCGGCGCATGCTCTGTACCTCGCAGTCGGGACGCTGCGCGGCCGCATATCTGTACGCCGCCGCAGGCTATGGTGAGTCCACGACCGATCTCGCCTGGGATGGGCATGCCATCATCTGTGAAAACGGCGACGTGCTGGCCGAATCGCCGCGATTCGCGTGCGAGTCCGCGCTGATCACTGCGGATATCGATCTCGACCGGTTGCGGCAGGAGCGCATGCGGCTGACGAGCTTCAACGATTCGGCGCGGTTGCACCGGGAGCATGCGCGTGCGTTCCGATCCGTTGAGTTCGCGGTGAAGCCGCCATCGGTGCTCCTGCCTTTGCAGCGCCCGATTGCACGCTTTCCCTATGTGCCCTCGGACCCCGCCAGTCGTGACGAGCGTTGCGCCGAGGTATACGAGATCCAGGTGCAGGGACTGATGCGGCGATTGGAGGCGAGCGGGATCCAGAAAGCGGTCATCGGCGTCTCGGGCGGTCTCGATTCCACTCAGGCACTGCTGGTTACCGCGAGATGTTTTGATCGACTGCAGTTGCCGCGTACCAGCGTCATTGGCGTCACGCTGCCGGGATTCGCCACTTCCGAGCGGACGTACGGCAACGCCAGACGATTGATGACGGCCCTCGGCGTTTCGGCGCGCGAGATCGACATCCGGCCGGCCGCGCTCAGGATGCTGGAGGAATTGCATCACCCGTATGCGCGCGGAGAAGCGGCGTACGACAC
>DATBVX010000110.1:0-14784 GCA_036515135.1 Steroidobacteraceae bacterium | reverse complement strand
CCTTCAGTGAACCGACCTTTCAGAACTGGACCTTCGACGCCGCCAACGTCACGGAGCGATTCACAAGGACGCTCCTCCTTCCAACGCTGGCGCCCGGTAAGGCGCACTATGAGTCGATCGCTCTCGCCGAGTTTCTTGCGGACGACACACAGGATCGGCGCGGCATTCTCCTGATCAAGGTTCAGGCGTGGGATCCGAAGACCGACCGACCGCTCCAGGGCGGCGAGAGCCACGATTGGAACAGCGCTCGCCATCAAGCGCTCATCGATGCACGCCTCATCGTCGTCACCGATCTCGGATTGCTCGCCAAGAGATCGCTCGACGGATCACAGGACCTGTTCGTCCAATCGATTCGCACGGGCGATCCGGTGAGCGGCGTGAGCGTCGACATTCTGGGTCGCAACGGCCTGCCGGTGCTGTCGGGGACGACGGATGGCGAGGGCCACGTGCGTTTTCCCGACCTCAAGAGTTTTCAGCGCGAGCAGCAGCCGCTCCTCTATCTCGTGCGTCGCGGCGGAGACAGCTCATTCCTGCCGATCGAGCCGCGCGATCGTGGCCTCGACCTGTCACGCTTCGACGTCGGTGGCGTGCAGAACCGGGTGGACCGAGGGACGCTGTCCGCCTATCTCTTCTCCGATCGCGGCCTGTATCGGCCGGGCGAGGAAATTCGCGTCGGCGCGATCGTGCGCAGCCAGGACTGGCAGCGCACGCTCCTGGGCGTGCCATTGCTGCTCGAAATCAGGGACCCGCGTGGCATCAGCCTGCGCAGCGAGGCCTACTCCGTCGGTGACGGCAGCTTCGGCGAGATCCGACATTCGACCCGTGCGACTGCCGCCGCAGGCACGTACACCGTGTCATTGTCGATCATTCGAAGTCAGAACCGGGCCGATCTTGTCGGATCGGTCGAAGTGCAGGTGCGCGATTTCCTGCCCGATCGACTGCGCATGACGACGCGCTTCTCGGCTGACTCTCCCGAAGGCTGGGTCTCGCCGGACGATCTGCAGGCACGGGTGAGTCTGCAAAACCTCTTCGGTACAGCCGCGCAGAACCGACGCGTCAGCGCGCGCATCACCCTCTCGCCCGCAATTCCGGCGTTTCGTTCCTACCCAGAGCACCAGTTCCACGATCCACAGGTCGCTCGCGACGGCTTCAGTGAACAACTTGCGGACGCGGCCACGGATCGGAACGGTGAAGCGATCTTCGATCTCAACCTGCAGCGTTTCGCGCGCGCGACCTATCGCCTCCACATTGCCACCGAAGGCTTCGAGGCGGATGGTGGTCGCGGCGTGAGCGCAGAGGCCGCGCAACTCGTCTCACGCATGCCGTATCTCGTCGGCTGGAAAGCGGACGGCGATCTCGGTTACGTCTCGCGCGGTGCCGAGCGCGCCGTCGAGCTCATCGCCATCGATCCGCGCGCGAGGCGCACCGACGTCGCCGAACTCACGCTGGCGCGGCTCGAATTGCGCTACATCTCGACGCTGATCCGTCAGAACAACGGTACCTATCAATATGAATCGCGCCAGAAGGAGGTCACGCTCGAGGAGACGCCTCTCGGCATTCCCGCGGCGGGCCTCAGGCTGGCGCTGAACTCTGCTGAGCCCGGGTCCTACGCGTACCTCGTGCGCGATGCAGCCGGCCAGAAGCTCGCGCGTATCGACTATCGGGTGGCGGGCGATGCCAATCTCACGCGCACGCTGGAAAAGAATGCGGAACTGCAGATCGCACTCGCCCGATCGGACTACGCCGCGGGCGACGAGATCGAGATGCAGATCCAGGCGCCGTATGTCGGTTCGGGCCTGATCACCATCGAGCGCGAGCGCGTCTATGCCTGGCGCTGGTTTCGCACCGCGACCACGAGCTCGACGCAGCGCATTCGCCTGCCCGAGGGCATCGAGGGCAATGCGTACGTGAGCGTCGCGTTCGTGCGTGATCCCGGGTCCGAGGAGATCTACACGAGCCCGCTTGCCTACGGTGTGCAGCCCTTCTCGATCAGTCGCGACGCCCGGCGCATCACGGTGAATGTCGAAACGCCGCCACTGGTGAAACCCGGTGAGGCGCTCACGCTTCGCTACCAGACGGAGCGACCGGCGCGGATCGTGCTATTCGCCGTCGACGAGGGAATCCTGCAGGTCGCACGCTATCGCACACCCGACCCGCTGGCGTACTTCTTCGAGAAACGCGCGCTCGTCGTGTCGACTCAGCAGATTCTGGATCTCGTCCTGCCGGAGTTTCGCCGCAACGCGCTCGCCGCGGCACCGGGCGGCGACGCAGCCGCCGCGCTCGGCCGCCATCTGAATCCGTTCGGTCGCAAGGGCGATGAGCCAGTCGCGTTCTGGTCGGGCCTCCTAGATGCCGATTCCACGCCGCGAGAGGCGCGCTACGTCGTGCCGGATCACTTCAACGGCACGGTGCGCATATTGGCGGTCGCCGTGACGTCCGATGCGATCGGCGTACACGAGAGCCGCGCGCTCGTGCGCGGCGATTTCGTGCTTTCGCCCAATGCGCCTACGACGGTGACACCGGGCGATGCCTTCGAGGTCAGCGTTGGCGTCGCCAACAACCTGGCAGGCTCGGGCGACAACGCACAGATTGCCGTGACGTTGAAGGTGGATGCGGGACTTGCAATAGACGGCGACGCCCGTCAGCTGCTCACGATCGCCGGGAATCGGGAAGCGGCAGCGCGATTTCGCCTGCGCGCGCTCGACAAGCTCGGCCCCGCAAGCCTCGAGTTCACGGCGGCGAGCGGCGAATCAAGCGCCCGCCGCCAGATCGATCTCAGCATTCGGCCGGCAACGCCCCATATCACCACGTTACTGGGCGGGAGTCTTCGCAAAGAGAGCCGTGACGTCGCCATCGCGCGCAGCCTGTATCCCGAGCACCGCACGCTCGAGGCGAGTCTTTCGCTGCTGCCGCTCGGAATGGGACATGGCCTTGTCGCCTATCTCGGCCACTATCCCTACGTCTGCACGGAGCAGCTCGTGAGCCAGGCCATGCCAGCACTGCTGCTCGCCTCGCGTCCCGAGTTCGGATACGTGCGCGCGCAGCCGGGATCGAATCTCGAGGGATTGATCAACGAGCTGCGCGTGCGTCAGAACGATGCAGGCGCGTTCAGGCTCTGGCCGGGTGGCAATGACGTCTCCGAGTTTACCTCGCTCTACGCCCAGCATTTCCTGATCGAAGCGCTCGAAATGCGCCGCCGCGTGCCGGTCGATGTCGTCGATCAGGGTAACGCTTATCTGCGCGCGCTCGCAGCGCGCGATGGCAACAACGTTACCGATGAGCGCCACAGCGCCTATGCGATCTACCTGCTCGTGCGACAGGGACATGTGATGTCGGCGGAGGCCGCGCGCCTGCACAAGCGACTCAGGGATCGGTACAAGACGGAGTGGGAACAGGACCTGGCGGCGGTATGGCTCGCTGCGGCGTACAAGCTCATGCGGCAGAACGGCGACGCCATGCGCGTGATGAATGCCGTGCGCTTTGCCGACGGTCAGCGGACCGATGCCTACAGCGATGTGATGACCCGCGATGCGTTGCTGCTCTATGTCATGGCGCGGCACTTCCCCGAGCGCTTGCCGACTCTTCGGCCAGAGGTGCTCGAGACGCTCGTCAAGCGCATTTCCGGAAATCTGTATCACTCGCTCTCGGCGGGCGCGACGCTCCTCGCGCTGGACGCCTATGCGCGCGCGATACCCGTCGAAGCGGGCCAGCAGCTCGGTGTCGCCGAGATTCTGCGCGACAAGCAGCTGCGCGCACTGGCTCTGCCGGAATCGCTCGTGCCGAGGGTCGATTTCGCCGGGGACGCCGTTGGCCTGCGCTTCACGAGCGGCTCGACGCTCAACGCCTACTACGTCGTTTCGCAGTCAGGCTTCGATCGCACTCCGCCCAAGCAAGTCATCCGCGAGGGCTTCGAGATCCTGCGTGAGTACACGGACGACACGGGCAAATCGCTGACAGCGGTGACGCTCGGGCAACAGATCGATGTGCATCTTAAGTTTCGCGGCATCGAGGATCGCGCCATCCCGGACGTTGCGATGGTCGATCTGCTGCCCGGCGGGTTCGAGCTGGTCATTCCCCCGCAGGAGCTGACCTCGACGCTGTATCAGGCACCTGCGGACGTGCGGGACGGTGATTATCAGGAGCGTGAGCCGCCTGGCGCGGCATTCCGAGGCTGGAATTGCAGCTTCTGTGTCGGGCCTGCGACGCAGAAGCTGCGCTACGCAGATCCGCGCGAGGATCGTGTCGTGTTCTACGGCGAGGTCGATGGCTCGGTACAGGAGATCATCTATCGCATCAAGGCGACGAACGTCGGCAGCTACGTGGTACCGCCGGCCTACGGCGAGGCAATGTATGACCGGAGCGTCGTGGCAAGATCGGTTGCCGGGAAGATTGAAGTGACGCGACCGTGAAGCGACTTTCGATCATCGCTGCCGTTCTTTTCGCACTCGCCGGCGCAGCGGTCGCGATTCGATTCTGGCCGCGGCCGCCGCTTGCCGCATCCATATCGTCCTCGACCGCGATCCTCGATGGGCGCGGCCGCCTGCTCAGGCTCACGCTCGCAGCGGATGAGCAGTACCGGCTATGGACACCGCTCGAAGCCGTCTCCCCGGAATTCGTCGATGCACTGCTCCTGCACGAAGACCGGCACTTCTATCGGCACTTCGGCGTCAATCCGCTCGCCCTTACACGCGCGGCGATCGCCACGTCTCGTGGCGGCCCGCGGCAAGGTGGATCGACGCTCACGATGCAACTTGCGCGATTGATGTATGGCCTCAATACGCGAACGCTGCGCGGCAAGCTCGAGCAGATGGCGCGCGCGGTGTCACTGGAGTTTCGCTACTCGAAGCGCGAGCTGCTGGAAGCGCACGTCAATCTGATGCCGTACGGCGGTAACGTGCAGGGCATCGGTGCGGCGAGCCTGATCTACTTCGGCAAGCAACCGGCCGCCCTTTCGCTCGCGGAAGCGCTTACGCTCGTGGTGATTCCGCAATCGCCCGCAAGTCGCGACCCCGGGCGCGGCGCCGAACCACGGGATCTCATCGCGGCGCGCCATCGATTGCAGGCCCGGTGGCTGAACTGCGGTACCGGGTCTGCATCCTCGAGTCAGTGCATGTCTACACAGTCGCAGTCGGGTGTGACGCTGAAATACGGCGGCCCGCGACAGTTGCCCTTCGAGGCGCCCCATTTCGTCGATGCACTACTTGCCCGCGACCGCCACGCGAACCGAATCGAGACGACGCTGAACCTCCGGACGCAGAGGCTGCTGGAGCGCATCCTGCAGAACTACGTGCATGAACACCAGCGGTTCGGCATTCACAACGCCTCGGCAATGCTCGTCGACTATCGCGATATGAGCGTGCTTGCCGTCGTCGGCTCGGCGCGGTTCCTGGACGCTTCCATAGCGGGGCAGGTCAACGGCACACTGGCAAAACGCTCGCCGGGCTCGGCGCTCAAGCCCTTCATCTACGCGCTCGCGATCGATCAGGGGCTCATTCATCCGCTCACCGTGCTCAAGGACGCCCCGACGTCGTTCGGGCCGTTCAGCCCCGAGAATTTCGACGGCCGCTTCGTCGGTCCGATCACCGCCACCGAGGCACTGGTGCGATCACGAAACGTGCCCGCCGTTTCACTGTCCGCACGACTCGCGCAGCCGAGCTTCTATCAGTTCCTGAACGCCGCCGGCGTCTCGCGCATGGCCACCGAGCGTCACTACGGTCTCGCGCTCGCACTGGGTGGCGGGGAGGTGACGATGGAAGAGGTGGTGACGCTCTACGCGATGCTCGCCAATCGCGGGATGCTGCGCGCGCTGCGTTACCAGACCGATGACTCATTCACCGACGGACCGCGGCTGCTGTCCGAAGAAGCGAGCTTCATGACGCTCGAGATGCTCGCGGAGAACACGCGGCCCGACGACACGGTCGTGCGGCCGCGCGGCCACGTGCCGGTCGCATGGAAGACGGGTACGTCGTGGGGCTTTCGCGACGCGTGGACAGTTGGCGTACTCGGCCCCTACGTGCTCGCCGTGTGGATCGGCAATTTCGACGGCAGCAGCAATCCGGCATTCGTCGGCGTGCAGGCGGCGGCGCCACTCTTCTTCCGCATGATCGATGCGCTTCGCGCTGTGGAACCCGATCTGACGACGCCCGTGATGCGTCGGCCGGCAGACCTCGTGCGCGTGGCGGTGTGCGCGGCGTCCGGCGATCTGCCCAATGCCGAGTGCCCGCGCGTGGCGAGCACGTGGTTCATTCCCGGCCGCTCACCGATCCGAGTCAGCACGCTGCATCGACGGGTGTGGATCGATTCGCGCACCGGCCGGCAGGCGTGCGCGCCCTACGACGAGCTCTACGTGCAATCCGAGGTGATTGAGATCTGGCCGAGTGACGTGCTGCAGCTCTTCGCGCAAGCAGGAGTTCCGCGACGGCGCCCACCAGCGGCCGGCGATTGCGCCGAGCGGGCACTCGCTGGACTCCCGCCGAGGATCACGTCACCGCTCACCGCTGCCACCTACACGCTTCGGGCAGCCCACGCGAGCAGCGAAACGATTCCGCTCGCCGCCCATACGGACAGTGACGTACGAACCGTCCACTGGTTCGTTGACGATGCGTACATCGGTACCGGGGAGCCGGGCATCGCGATAGCCTGGTCACCGCAGCGGTCGGGCGCGTTTATCGTGCGCGCCGTCGACGATCATGGACGCGTAGACAGCCGGGAACTGCGTGTAGCAATCGCGCGTTGAGCGCGCCCCTCTATATTGCGTGAGATTCAATTCCTGACCAGCGGCTGTCGTCGCGATTCGAGCAGCGGCAAGTCCGCCTGGCTCGAGTGCGGTTGCAGGCAGTCCGCGAGAAGCCCGCGGACCGAAGCGCGTTCTCGACGCCGGGGCGGGACTTGCCATCCCGCTCCAGCACCTTCTCAGGTACGCTTCGCCCCGGTCTGGCGCCCGCCGGGCTGAACACTACACAGGGGGATGCTCATGGGCCTCGCATCTGAATTCAAAGAATTCGCAATGAAAGGCAATGTCGTCGACATGGCTGTCGGCGTGATCATCGGTGCGGCGTTCGGGAAGATCGTGTCTTCGCTGGTGAGCGATGTCGTCACGCCACCGCTTGGCCTGGCGATCGGCGGCGTCAATTTCGCCGACCTCGCGCTCTCACTCGGCACCTCGCCAGCCGGCGACCCGGTGATCCTCAAGTACGGGGCATTTCTTCAGACCATGTTCGACTTCCTGATCATCGCCGTCGTGCTGTTCATCGCCATTCGCTCCATCAACAAACTCAAGAAAGCACCGGCACCGGCGGCGCCGGCTGCACCACCTCGCCAGGAGGTGCTGTTGCAGGAGATCAGGGATTTGCTCGCGAAAAGGTAGGGATGAGGTTGAGAGTTGGCGGTTGACAGTTGACAGCAAGGAAGCAAAAGCAAAGTCTTTTACCGCCAACTGCCAACTGCCAACTGCCAACTGCCAACTGCCAACTGCCAACTGCCAACTGCCAACTGCCAACTGCCAACTGCCAACTGCCAATCGTCAACCCTTCGCGAACGCGTCGCGCGTCAGATTGGCGTGGCCGGACGCCGTCACTACCACGTCATCCTCGACTCGCACACCGCCATAGGGCTCAAGCTCCGCGACGCGCGGCCAGTTGATGTGGCGCGCGTGCTGGTTGGCGCGCGCCGGTGCGAGCAGCAGCTCGATGAAGTACACGCCGGGCTCCACCGTGACGACAAAACCGGGCTCCAGGCGCCGCGTGAGGCGCAGATACGGGTGACCGGCGGGCTTGTCGATGGTCGCTCCCGACGCATCGCGCATGAATCCGCCGACGTCGTGCACCTGAAGGCCGAGCAAGTGGCCGATGCCATGGGGAAAGAAAATGCTGCTCAATCCGGAGCTGACCGCAGCATCCGGCTCGACGCGGATCACGTCCGCATCGCGCAGCACTCCGGCGAGTCGACGGTGAGCGTTAAGGTGCAGCTCGCGATAGTCCATTCCCGGCTTGACGGCCGCGCACAAGGAACGTTGCGCGTCGTCGACTGCATCGATGAGCGCCTTGAAGTCGCCGTCGCGGGCGGCATACGTGCGCGTGATGTCGCACGCATAGCCGTTGAACTGGGCCCCCGCGTCGATCAGGAACGACAGTCGCTCGCCCGCTGCGGGCGCTGTGCGCTCGAGGTGCTGGTAGTGGAGCACCGAGCTGTTGGCATTGAAAGCGACGATGTTGTTGTAGGGCATCTCCTCTTCGCGGTGTCCGCAGGCTTCGAGATACGCCATGTGGGTGCCGTATTCGGACTTCCCCTCGCGAAATGCACGCTCGGCGGCACGATGCCCGCGCACCGCGATTGCGCTCGCGCGCCGCATGCATTCGAGCTCGTATGGAGTCTTTGCTGCCCGGGCAAAGTGCAGCTGATCGAGAAGAGGCGCTGGATTGACCTGGGCAAAACCCCAGCCCGCCAGCTCATTCGGCAGTTCGCCGATGAACGCGGCACGCGCGAGTGACTTTGGAAGTTGCGCGCGCGCGGCTTGCAGCGAGGGAGTCAGGCGCAGGTCAACGTGCTCAACCCAGTAATCGCCGGGTGTCGAGGCCGGCTTGTACCAGTAATCAATCGGCTGATTGAATATGAGCGTCGGCTTCTGGCCCGGTTTGTAAACGAGGAAACAATCCGGATTGTCCAGCACCGGCACCCAGGCCTTGAATTGCGGATTGACCTTGAACGGGGACGACTGGTCGTCGAGAAACAGCAGCGGCAGCGGGCCCGAATAGACCACAAGATACTCGTAACCGGCTGCGTCGAGCGCCGGGTCAGTGCGCTCACTCAGGGTGCGCAAATGGTCGCGGTAGAGTGAGTCAAGGCTTGCGGGCTGCACGGGTTCGTCCTGGAATTCCAAGTTATTCAAACATTTAACATGAATGCGTCGCCGCCTGCCATCGGCGATTGGCCTTCCGCGCCGTCCCACGCCGTGCGCACCGGGAGTACGTCATGGCAGTCGACCGGTCACAGCCTGTCAGCCGGCCGCAGCCAGGCTGGTGCACCGGGGAATCTTCCCGCGCCCGCGTGCCTCTGCGCTGAGGCAGACCCTCGTATCCTGGCTCGACGCCTATCCGGATCAGCTGCGTCGAAGCGTCGCAAGCAACAGACATTACAGGGCTTTCCAGTTTAAAAACCCCGCTAAACACTCTAGAATGCGCCGCCGCGATCAGGCGAATTGAACGAGACCAACTTGTTCGCCGGTGACGCGAGATTCATAAACCTTCCAATTTCTTGGGGTATCGAGATGAAGATCAAACTTGCTCTTAGCGCCCTCGCCGCGGCATTTGTGCTCGGTGCCTGTGGCGGCGGTGGCGGGGACGCTACTGAACAGGCGGCTGAAACGGCAGCTCCCGCAGCGGAAGCCGTCACCGAGGCACCTGCTGAGGCGGCACCGGCCGAAGAGACCCCTGTCGAAGAGGCTCCGGCGGAGCCGGCTCCTGCTCCGTAACAGTCAAAGCTGACTCATCCGGACAGCCCGGGCGAGACTTGAGTCCTGCCCGGGCCCGTCCGGAGCACCGGGGTTGCGAAGCGCGCAACTGCGGCTTCCCGAGGAAAAAGTGGCGGTCAGTATCCGTGATGCGAAGCGGTCGCCCGACGACCGCGAGTGGATACAGAGCGTTTACCGCGACTACTTAGGCGATCTGGCGGCCCTCAACACCGGCATTTTTCCGGTGCTGGGCGAGCATGGCCACCGCGAACCCGATCTGCTGGCGCGCTGGTTCGCCGATGACCGTTCCCATCCATTGGTGATCGTCAAAGACGAGCAACCCGCCGGCTTTGCGCTTATCGTGCGCCCGCCAGTGTTGCCACAATCGAGTCCCGCCATCGACTACCGCCTCTCTGAATTCTTCGTCCTGCGCGCATTCCGGCGTCTGGGCGTCGGGCGGGACGCGGCGACCCTGATCTTCAACCGCTTCGCCGGGCAGTGGGAAGTCACCGAATACGTACGCAACGCCGGCGCCGTGAGTTTCTGGCGCCACGTCATCGGCCTGTATACGCGTGGCGCGTATACGGAGCGCACAGCCGACGGCGAAGTGCGGCAGCTTTTCCGTTCGATGACCAGGCCCCTGCTCCGCGCGTAGGCACCGAGGTACACACCATGCCGACATCACGCAATGCATCGCCCGATACGCAGAAGTTCGTCGAGGTGCTGAATCGCATTCTCGAGCTCGAGCTCGCCGGCGTGGTGCGCTACATGCACTACAGCTTCATGATCTTCGGCCATCACCGCATTCCGATCGTGGCGTGGCTGCGCGGCCAGGCCACCGAATCCACCGCGCACGCGGTATTGGCGGGCGAGCACGTGACCGCTCTCGGCGGGCATCCGTCGCTCAAGATCGGGCGACTCCTCGAGACTCACAAGCACAGCGTCGACGACATCCTCAAGGAAGCGCACGAGCACGAGGAACAGGGACTGGCGGAATATCGCGAGCTGCTCGACCTGGTGGTGGGGAAGAGCGTGATGCTCGAGGAATTCGCCCGCGCACAGATTGCGGCCGAGGAGCAGCACCTGGCGGAGATCAAGAAGATGATGAAAAGAGGGTGAGGAGGAAGTTGACGGTTGAGAGTTGACAGTTGACAGTTGACGGGCAGGAGAAAGCACCAGGAATCCTTCTGCCAACTGCCAACTGGCAACGGCCAACCGCCAACTGCCAACCGCCAACTTTTCTTATGTCACCTTGCATCCGACTTTGACCCGCATCACCTCCGAAAAAGTGTGACCGCGTTCACCCGACCCGACCGCTCATCCCGGTTCTGAAGCCGGTCATCGGGTCGAGTTGAGTGCATTTCGGCGCCCATGGATAAGGCGCGCCATGTGTACGCAAACCACCCGAAACGGCAGCGCAACCTGCGCGCAGCGCGGCTTTACGCTCATGGAGCTCATGGTGGTCCTCGCCGTTGTGGGCGTGATCATGGGCCTGGCTGTGCCGAACTTCGGTGTCTATATCCGCAACAGCCGCCTCACCGGCGCTGCCAATGACCTGCTGGCCTCGATCACGCTGGCACGCACTGAGGCGATCAAGCGCCAGGTCCCGGTGGCTGTCTGCGCGACGGCCGACCCGAACGAGCCGACCCCGAACTGCAGCGGCGGGCCGTTCACCGCCTGGGTCGTGTGGGTCGATGCGGACAACGACTGGATTCCGGACAACAACGTCAATGAGCCGGTGCTCGATCGCCACCCGGTGCTCGACGCCTCGCTCACCGTGCAAAGCGACAACGACGGCCGCGTCAAGTACCTGTTCACCGGGTTTGCCGCGCCCATCAGCGGTGGCATCACGCCGACCGCCAACATCGCGATGTGCGACGACCGCGGCACTGCACCGACCGTCGCGGGTGTGTCCGCCGCGCGCGCGCTTCGCATCGCCGCGACCGGCCGCCCGCGCGTGACCAAGGATCAGGCGGAAGTGGATACCACTCTGGCCGTGATCGGCGAAGCCTGCCCCTGATAGTGAGGACGCAATGCGCAAGCGAATGCATCCGTTGCGAACGTTGACACTGCGCGGCTTCAGCATCGTCGAGGCGATGGTCGCCTTGCTGGTGCTGTCGGTCGGCATGCTCGGTATCGCGGGTCTCTATGTCACGACGCTGCGGGCAAGCGGCAGCGCGCTCTTTCGGACCCACGCCGTGAATCTCGCGGCTGACATGGCGGACCGCATTCGTGCCAACCCGAACGCGGGCAATGCATACGCCGGGGCCGGTGCCGACAATGGCTGCGCGGGTGGTGGAGTCGACTGCAGCCAGGCGCAGCTCGCGGCGGACGACGTATTTACCTGGCTGAACCAGATCGCCGCGATTCTGCCGGATGACGGCGACGCCAACACGGCGCAGGGAACAGTGGCCGTGGCGGGAGCCAACCCGCGCACTTACACAATCACGGTGAGCTGGGTGGAGCCGACGGAGCCGCAGCCCCTGAGCTACGTCCTGAGAATGCAGATATGAGATCAACCCTCCGACATGAGGCCACGGGCATGCCCCGGACGCGACAGCAGGGCCTGAGCCTGATCGAGCTCATGGTGGCGCTCGTCATCGGCTCGATCCTGATGACGGGCACCGTGTTCGTCTATGTCCAGAGCCGCAACTCCTACGGCGTCAACGAGACCGTGGCGCGGCTCCAGGAAAGCGGACGATTCGCGTTGAGCATCATCGAGCCCGATGTGCGCATGAGCAGCTACTGGGGTCTGATGAATGACCCTGAGCTGGTCACCGCTCGGGCACGCCAGACCGAGGCGATCTCGGGCGTCGCGTCGGGCGCCACGGCGAATGAGTGCGGCGATAACTTTGCCGTCGACGTGTATTCGACGGTCGAAGGCTCGGACAACGGCTACACATTCGGCATCGGCCGTGACGGCGCCTGCGACCCGGGCCCGAGCGGCAACGAGCAGCCGACCGCGGACACGCTGACAATCCGGCGCGTCTCCCAAACCGCCGCGGCCGCGACCGCGGGTCGGCTCCAGGCCTGTACGACACGCACGACGGGCGAGCTCTTCAGCGACGGCACTGCTCCTTGCCCGGTCGCGCCGACCGGGCGCATCAACGACGTGATCGTCAACACTTACTACGTATCGGCGGATTCGGATGATCGCGCGGGGCTGCCGTCGCTGCGTCGCCAGGCGCTGGTGGCAGGTCCGGACTTCCAGGACCAGGAGATCGTTCCCGGAATCGAGGATCTGCAGATCCAGCTCGGAATCGACCCCAGCGGTCTGAGTGGCACGGCCACCCAGTACGTCAATCCGGATGACGTCATACCGGCAGGCGCCCAGGTCGTCGCGGTGCGCGTTTGGATCCTGGTGCGTGCGGAGAATCCCGAGGTCGGGTTCATCGACGACCGCGTCTACAACTACGGCAACCGCGTGAACTTCCAGCCGAACGATGGCTTCAGGCGTGTCCTCTTCACGCGCACGATCCAGGTGCGCAATTCACTGGGCTAACGAGATGCGTAACCGAACGAATCATCGTCGCGAAAATGGCGCTGCCCTGGTGGTGGGGATGATCCTGCTGCTCGTGCTGACGCTGCTCGCCGTGTCGGGAATGAACACTGCGAGCACCGAGCTCGTCATGGCCGGCAACGAACAGTTCCAGGAGAACGCCTTCCAGGCGGCGGAGATGGGCATCGAGCAGGCAATGCGCAACGGCACGTTCAACCCGGGTATGGCCATCGAGACCTTTCCGGCGACTGTCGTGGCCGGAACAACGTACGACAACTATGCGGCGAGCATCACGCCACAGCCCGGGCCCAACATGCCGCACGGAGCCATGTGGGGCAACCGGCTCGACAGCTTTGCGACGTTTCACTTCGAAGTTCAGAGCCAGGGACAGTCGGCGCGCAATGCCCAGACCACGCACACGCAGGGCATGTTCGTGATCGCACCCTACGACCCGGGCGCGCCGCCGCCGCTGGCCGGGGGTCCGTCGACCTTCACCGCGCCGTGAGAGCAGCAGACGGCAGATCGTCTCGACCAATTGGAGCAGCCAACATGTGGATTCGCACGCTTACTTTGTCACTGGCCCTCGGCACCGGCCTCGTCGCCGGGCCCGCACTCGCGGGGATCCACGCACCCGAGGAAGCCATCGAAACGAGTACGGCGGAAGTCATCCTGCCGCGCAACGTGGGCGGAGCGTTGCTCGCCAAGCCATGCGCCGTCTGTCAGCCCATCACTGTGCGGCTGGAATCGGACACGCGCCTGCTCATCGGCGAGCAGGAGGTGTCGCTTGCCGAATTCAATCAGTTCCTGTCGAGTGGCGGGCCGTATGGCCTGACGATCTTCTACGACAAGAAGTCCTTCGTGATGAACCGCATTGCCGTAAGCGCACAGTTCCGCCGGAAATGACACCGAGCATCGGACGAATATCAGAGGTTGCAGTCATGAGTTTGCACACACAGCGTAGCCCGATCCTGATGATGAGCCTGGTGATCACTCTGGCAAGCAGTACGCCTGCATCGGCGGATGACACCGAGATCTTCATCGGCAACACCGTTACCGGTGCCCAGCCGAACATTCTGTTCGTGCTCGACACCTCGGGCAGCATGCGGACCGAGGTGATCACGGAGAATTCGCCGTACGATCCGAACACTGCGTATGCAGGCAGCTGCGACCCGAACCGCGTGTACTGGGTGCGCGATCAGGGCAGTCCATTTCTCCCGCCGGATTGCGGCACGAATAACTGGTTCAACTTGAGCAATCTCAAGTGCAAGGCGGCGCTCGATACCTTTCCGACGGCGGGACTCTACGCGGCCAACCGCGCCGCCCAGTACGACCCCAATGACCGACGCTGGGAGCAGCTTCGCAGCACTGACAAGAGTCGCAACGTCGAATGTCGGGCGGACGCGGGCATCCACGGAGACGGTGTCAACCTGTCACGCCTGTGGGCGCGTGACGGCAGTGCGACCACGGCGTGGACGGCAAGCGTGGGGCAGCAAATCACCTGGAACGCCAATAACACCAACCGCGACTATGTCTTCTATACCGCCAACTATCTCAATTGGTGGAACAACTCAAGCAGTGTGCAGACCCAGACCCGGCTCGAGATCGTGCAGGACGTCGTGGTGAATCTGCTGGGGTCGCTCTCCGGCATCAACGCCGGCCTCATGCGCTACAGCCACAATGCCGATAACGGCTGCGGTGACACCGGCTCGGCCGAAGGCGGCATGGTCACCTTCGAGATGGCGGACATCGACGCGGGTACCAATCGCGATGATCTCATCAGCACCGTCAAGAGCTACACTGCGTCGGGCTGCACGCCGCTTTCCGAGACGCTGTACGA
>DATBVX010000109.1:0-9301 GCA_036515135.1 Steroidobacteraceae bacterium | reverse complement strand
CCCCGCCAATCCGCAATCCATCGATCAGGTCGAACGCATGCTCGTGATCGCCTTCTGCCAGGTGCCCGGCATCCTCATGAGCATGCAGCGCATCCTCATCGCCGGCCGCGTGCTCGAAATCGCGCTGCCCGTCGTCATTGTGGTCAGAAGGCGAGGCGAGCGGAGCAGTTGCTAGCCGATTGTCGCACCGGCTAAATACTTCAAGCGACAACCTCCACGCGACCTGTTGCAGAGCGATGCAAGTTGATGCACGGTCCAAGCGCAGCTGTGCATGGTCGCGAATGAACAGAGAGGGATTGCCAGTGCCAGCATTAGTGACGGCTACGGGGATTTCAGGGGTCCGACGGGGACCGAATCGTTTTCAGAGTCCGTAACTTCGAATCCCTCTCTCTCCGCCATTACATTTTGTGTCCTTTCGGTGACTTGACTTGCAGTGCCCTCGCGCTGGTGCCAAACCAGTGCCAAATTCTGGGGACACAGGGGGGACCGTCTACGATCGGCGTGACGCGTTCTTCAACGGGCGGCGCGACGGGATCGGAGCTAGATTGCCGCGCGATTCCATCGCACGCCGGATCGCCTCTATATCTAATGGCACTTACTTTAGCCCCAGCGGCATTGATGCGTGAGGCTAAGAAGTTGAAGGAGAAGAGGAAGGCTGACCGGGATTGATAGGATGTTGTTGCGACACATCCACCCCACCAACCCCGGAGGCCAGCCTTGGTCGATCGTAATGTGGGTTTTCAGTTGCAGCAACATCGAGCGCGCATCAGCCGGCAGATTCGTCAAGCAGGCGCGGTTGATTTCTTCAACATCCTCACTGGAACGGAGCTGCTGGAGATGACCGAGGCACAGTTACCCGAGCATCGCGAGCGGCTGTATCCGCCGACGGTGGCCTTGTCGATGTTCATGAAACAGGCGCTGGAAGAGGATCGCTCCTGCCAGAGAGCGGTGAATGCCTGGGCAGCCCAGCGCGCGGCCGAGGGTTTGAGCGTGCAGAGCATCCGCACGGGAGCCTACTGCCGCGCCCGCCAGCGTGTGCCGCTGGAGATGATCAGCGCCTTGACGCGCGCGAGCGGTCGGCTGCTGTCGACTCAGGCGCAGCGCTGCTGGGGCTGGCGCGGTCGAGCCGTGAAGCTGGCCGATGGCACCGGCATCTCGATGGCGGATAGTGAGATAGCCGCTCGAGTCGCTATAAGAATAGTTGACGCGCAGTACCGTCGAGCGCCCCAGCACCTGGGTCACGCCGAAGAGCACGTCGAGCACGTCCTTGCTCTCACTGCCGCCCTTGCCCGAGTCATCACCGACATCCAGCATCGGCGCGAAGCCAAGCGGCGCGCCGCCGACCGGGTCGATGTCATCCTGCGAATAGGCAAGCGCCGCGCTCAGCGTCGTGTTGCGGCGATTGAAATCGCGTGTGATGCCGATGTTGGCGCCGAGGTGCTGGTAGTCGTATTCGGTGGAAAAGCCCAGGCCGGCGGTCAGCGTATAGAGTCGTGCGAGCGGCTGTGACCAGCTGGCGTTGAGCGCGACGCGCGTGTCCAGAAAGGTATCGTCGAAAGGAATCTCGCCAGCCGCCGTCGTGTAGACGGCATTGCCCGACGGGCTCGTGAACGTCTGCGGGGCTGCGGTCGATACCGCACCGCTCGGCGAGGCCCCGGTCAACGTGTCGACGCTCGACCTCGTAGTGGGTGGCGATCCGTCCATCGGAGTCGTACACGATCCCGAATTCGGCCGGCACCTGCTGCAGGAAGCGCTCGGCCTCACGGCGATCCTTGTCGACGTTGACGCCGATGATCACGAGGCCGCGGTCACCGTACGGGGCGTGCATCGCATTGAGCCACGGAATCGAGCGACGGCAGGGCGTGCACCACGACGCCCAGAAATCCACCACCACGACCTGCCCGCGATACCGCGCCAGGTCGAGGGCGTCATCCGCAGCCACGCCGTCCCGGGGAGATCCGATGGACACCGCGGCGAGGAAAAGCGCGATGGTCGGGGGGATCGGCATCCATTCCTGTCAATAGAATCCTCGAGTTGCGACCGTGCGCGGGCCCGATGCGCGCCGGCGTCCCCCGTTTGACGGGGGCAGCACCGAGAATCCGTCGCGGACTCGTACCGATCGAACTCAGGTGGCCGGGGATTTCAGCCGCTTGATCCAGGCGTCGAATTTGTCGAGAAAGCCGCTCAGAAATTTTGCGGTCGATTCGTCCGTGATCCGGAATTCCTCGTCGATCAACTCGGGTTTGTACGTCAGATAGACCTCGGGCAGTCCCATGAGGATCACGCCGACCGCCGAGAGAATGCTGCGCAGCTGCGCCTGCGCGACTGCCGTGCCGATGGCACCCTGGCTCGTCCCGACAATGGCGGCCGGCTTTCCGCCCCACGAATTCTGACCCCGAGGTCGAGTTCCCCAGTCCACGGTGTTCTTGACCAGCGCCGGAATCGAGCGGTTGTATTCCGGAGTAACGAAGAGCACCGCATCCGCCGCCGCGATGTCGGCTTTCAGGCGCGTGACGCTCGCGGGTGGATCGGCCCAATAGTCGTCGTTGTACATCGGCACGTCGTCGAGCTTGACCAGGTGAAAGTCGAAGCGCTTCTCACCAAGCCTGATCAACGCCCTGGCGAGCCTGAGGTTGATGGACTCGCGGCGCAGGCTGCCCACGATGACTGCGACTTTGTGCATGAGCAGGCCGCGCGGCGCCTGGTTCACCCGATTGTTGACGGTGAGTGGGCGCGAATCCGCCGCACTTGCAGCCAGGCGCCGATCAGGAACGCGACCAACAACAGGCCAGTGATCGCCTTGAGTTCCGGGGCTTCCTGGCTGGCGAGCAATGGGGCGCCCAGCGGCAGGCGGGTCAGGGATTCCGTGAAGCCGGGAATGAAGTGGAAGAAGAAGGTCGCCGAGTAGCTGACGGTTTCGACATACGGCGATGCCCGGCCGAAGAGGCGGGTCCTCCCCGCGGCGAACGCGATCGCCAGCACCACCAGGGTGATGATGCCGAGCATGTGGGGTGGTCCAAAGCCGCCATGCTGAAATATTCCAAAGCCGGTCAACGCCGTGATGACGGTGGTGATGATGTAGGTCTTTCCGAGACCGTTCCGCGGCGAAATCTCCCGGTAGCGAAACAAGGCGATCGCTCCGGCGACCACGGCAATCAGGCTGATCGCGGTGTGAAACATGCCGAGCTGAGTCAGACCGAACATTTCGTTCTCCTTTTGGTTCTCGTAAGCGCAGCCAACGCTTCGCCGGTCGTCAGGATGGCATGGTCATGTGATCTGAATCCACCTTGCTGTATGCAAGCCCGCGCCAATTCGTCAGTGCAGCGAACCATGCGCAGCGTGTCGGACCCAGTTCGGAATTGACTCCGGGCCTTCGTCAGTCCGGCTCCGTCATCAAGGCGACCCACCGCGGATCGGAGTGCAGCGGAGTCAGGAAGTAAGAAAAGCGCATGGCATCCTGCATTTCCCAGATTCGGCGCGAAGAGGGATCGCCATCGCGTTCGAGCACGGCCTTCTGCGCTTGTAGCGACGCAAATGCTGCGTCACTCATGCCGCGAAAGGCGTAAGTTTCAGCCAGCCTGATGCTGTCCTCCGCGTCACCTGGTTGCGCAGCAAGTCGCTTGAGTGCGATATCCGCTTCCGCCCGGCTACCGGGTGCCCGGTAGAGCAAAGCCAGCCCATGATCACGAAATTTGCCTTCCGGCAATCTGGCAACAGCCGACTGTGCTTCGTCGTAGCGCTGCTGTGCGACGAAAATACGCACGATCTCTGTCTCGATTTCCAAATCGGCGTCCGGACTGAGTTCCAGCGTCTTGCGAAACCCCGACGCCGCCTCGTCCAGGCGGCCGTCGGCAAGCAGATACATTGCGAGATTCTGGCGCTGTGCAAACGACAGAGGATCCTGTGCCACGACCCTGCGCTGTGCCGCGATGGCTCCTTCCGGGTCGCCGCGCCGCAGAGCCAGGACGGCAACTGCACCCAACACCAGTGGGTCGTCAGGGTCGAGCGCAAACGCCTTTTGAAAGTGCTCCTCACCTAGCTTGCGATCCGCAGTCTGAAAGTAGTACTGACCCAGGCGTGCGTGGGCCACGGCGAGATCTGGATCGAGCTCTACGGACTTGCGCGCCGCGTCGCCTTGTCGTTTTCGCCACTCCCTTGAAGACGGACCGCCCGTCGAGGCCAGCAGACTGGATGCACCGGACAGGGCAGCCCATGCTCGGGCGTATTGAGGATCGATGGACACAGCGTCCTCGAAATATCTGGCGGAACGCTCGATGTCGCCCGGTGCGCGCCGGTTGTAGAAAAAATGACCTTGCAGATAGCGCTCATGCGCCTCGAGGCTGGCCGGCGTCCGATTGCGCGCCGCCCCTCCCCCGAGCGTGCCTTGCAGGGCGATCGCCACCGAGGCCGCGATCTCGTCCTGAATATCAAACAGGTCGCCGACCGCGCGGTTGTAGGTTTCGGACCACACGTGCGAGTTACTGGACGCCGCGATGAGTTGCGCCGTGATCCGCAGCTTGTCTCCGGATCGCCGCAGACTGCCTTCGAGCACATGGCTGACATTGAGTCTCGCGGCAATTTCGGGGATATCCACTGGTCTGTCCCGGAACGAGAACGACGACGTTCGTGAGATCACCCGCAGGTCCTTGGATTGCGCCAACCGATTGATGATTTCCTCCGCGAAGCCATCCGATAGATACTTCTGATCCTGGTCGGGGCTCATGTCGACAAACGCAAGCACCGCGATCGAGTTCGCTGCCGGAGTCGCCGGCGGCGGCTTTGCGGCGGGGCCAGTCATTTCGCGGCCGAAAGCGAGCCACAGGAGAACCGCAGCGGCGATCATGATGGTCAGGCCCGGAACAAGCCGATTCGACAGGCGCTTTGTGCGGGCGCTGGAGCGTGCCTGTGGCAAGGCAACCTCGCCATTCAACCGATAGCCGCGCTTCGGCACCGTATCGACCATCGCCTTGTATTGTTCATCGCCGCCTGCCCGGCTGAGCTGCCTGCGCAGTTCGTAAATACACCGCGACAGCACGTCGTCCGTCACTACGGCGTTCGGCCACAGCCGCGCGAGCAGGTGTTCGCGCAAGACGACTTGTCCGGCGTGTTGCGCCAGCATTACGAGCACGTCCATGACCTTGGGGTCGAGCTTTTCGTGCCCGGCGGGACCGGACACCTCGCCCGCGCGCGGGTCAATCCAGAGTTCGCCGAACTGAAAGCCCAGCTCGAGCTGCTGGTTGGCGCGGATGTCGACCGGTGCATTCATCTGAGGCCCGGATTTGCGCGTGTGGCGAAGCCCGGGTGAGAACGATATCAGATCGATATCAGGGTGATATCAGGCTTCCGTCAAGACCGTGACTCCGTGGCGCCGGCAGCATTTGCCGGATTGAGGGGAAACCTCGAGTCGAGTAATTACGGAGAACGACATGAAAAAGAAGGCACTATTCTGTTCAATGGCCGCGGTTGCCGCCGTGCCAATGGCATTGGCGGGCACGGCACATGCACCGCATGAGCACTGGTCGGCGTGGAGCGTCGCGACCCCGGTAACCGAGGTCAACAGCACTTTTCCCGATGGCTGCCCGATCGAGTCGCGGGATGGCCTGAGCCTGTACATCGCCTCGACACGCACTGGCACGCTCGGCGGCAATGACATCTGGGCGGCCGACCGCGCGAGCAAGAGCGAGCCATTTGGCGAACCGCAGAATCTCGGCGCCCCGGTCAATACGGCTGCCGCCGACTTCTGCCCGACGCCGATTTACGGCAGCTACCTGATGTTCGTGTCCGAACGTCCGGGCCCGTTCACTTGCAATGCCGGTCCCGGATTGGGCGACATCTATATCATTCGCCGGAACGCCGCATCCGGCTGGGGCGAACCGCGGCACCTCGGTTGCGTCGAGACCGGTACCGGGCCGAGCAGCGCAGGCGCGGAGTTCAGCCCGTCGCTCGTGAATACAAAGGAAGGAACCTTCCTCTACTTCTCCAGCACCGTCAGCGGCAATCACGACATCTACAGGAGCAAGCGCAACTCCGACGGCAGCTTTGGTCCGCCGACGCCGGTGCACGAGCTGAACACCGAGTTCGACGATCGCATGCCGAACGTGAGCTCAGACGGACTCGAAATCGTCTTCAGCTCGACACGCCCGACCGACGCGAAGGGTAGCGCAGCCTTCGGCAGCTTCGACGTCTACGTTTCCAGGCGCCCAAGCACCAAAAAGCCATGGTCGGCACCCGTGAACCTTGGCCCGAACGTCAATACAACAGGCAGCGAGACGCGCTCGACGATTTCCTGGGATCTGCAGCGCCTCTATTTCGGGCGCGATGGCGAGATCTATTCGAGCACCCGGCTGAAGAAGTGAACGGCGCTTCCTGGGGCCACTCTGCAGGTTTCATGGGGCGCGTCGTCTTGCGGCATCAACCCGGCGCCTGCGGCGCGCCCATTTCGGGCGGCGGAACCCGAGGCGGCGATTGCCGGGCGATTCAGTCCTTGTAGAGGTACACCATGATGTCGGGCTTGTGCTCGTGCCGGGCGAGCCACTCCTTAGAATTCTTCCACCTTGTTGACGCCCTCCTCACCGATCATCCGTGCCAGGACCTGCCGGCATGTGCCCTCGACCAGCTCGCGACGGATGCGCCGCTGCCATTCATCGGTAAAGATCGCGGGCATCAGGTGGCTCAGATGCAGCGCCTCGAGCAATTCCCACTCGCCGCCGTCGAGCCACGCTTCATCGCAGAGCGAGCAGACGTCCAGTCGATTGGACACCGTTCCGGTGAGCTTGTATTTCATCATGACCCGGCTGCACTTCGGACACATCAGGGCCGTCGTGGTGTCGCTGGTCTCTATCGAGATGGTGATGTCATCGTCAGTCGATTCCACTCTTATGCGCTTAAGTAAGCGCCATTGCCTCTATATCGGCTTCCGTAGCGCCCTGAGTCCACGCGGCGTACACCTCTAACATCGTTTGCACGCCATGGCCGTGCTGTTTTGCGACCCAAAGCGGATTCTTGCCGATCATCAAATTCCAGCTGACCGATGGATGCCGCGCGAGCAGCAGGCGAGTGGAGCTGGTCAAACGCGCAAGGTGCCCAAACCCGCGCCTGATTCTACGGCTGACCCGGAATCGGCAGACACTCCATGATCTCGACCGCTTCGCCGGGAAAGATCGTGAAGTGCGGGTGATTCAGAAACAACTTCGCGGCGGCTTCGTGAGACTCCGCCTGGACGATCGCGTATCCGGTCAGCGCGTTCTTCGTGTCCGACACGCCCTGAGCCGAGGTGCGTTTGGTCTTCCCGAGCGGGGCCCCCTGATCGACGATGGCCGCTTTGTTCGCCGTCCCCCAGTCCATCCACGCCTTGATCCCGGCCGCTTCCCTTTCCCTGCGCGTGGCTGGATCCAGCTTGCTCCATTCGGATTTCTCGAACGCAGCGGGCGTACCTAAATAGACGGCTAAGAATTTCTTCATGGAGTCCTCCAAAGTTGCATTCGTGGCGCGCAAGCGGGCGACCGGTTCGCCCGGGCCACACAGCTAGGACGATCGAGAAGCCCCGAAGTCGACATGTGAGGGGCTTTTTTCACACTTCCTTCAAGGCCCGACCGTACGCCCGTGCAAGGCCATATTTCCGATCGCGGCTAAGGCCAAACGCGATCAGGCCCCGTCCGGGTCGATGACATGTCCGTGGATCGAGTAGATCTCGACCAGGCGCTCGAAGGAGCGCTAGGCGGCGCGATCGCGCAGACGGGGCAGTCCTTTGATGTCCGCGCCGCTTTCCCGCTCGGCGACACGAAGCTCGTATATCTTCTGCAGGTTCAACCAGAACTCGGCGCTCGTACCGAAGAAGTGTCCCAGACGCAGCGCCGTATCCCCGGTGATTGCACGCTCCCCGTTGAGGATATGTGTGATCCGATTCGTCGGCACCTTGAGCTGACGTGCCAGCTCCGCTGCGCTCATCTTGAGTGCCTCGAGCTGCTCGGCGAGATGCTCGCCGGGATGAATTGCATGACGCGTCATAAAGCTCTCCTCTAGTGGTAGTCAACCACTTCAACATTCACCGGGCCATCTACGTTCTTGGGCCACTCAAAGCAGATTCGCCACTGATCATTCACCCGGATGCTGTGTTGCCCCTTTCGATCGCTCTTTAGAGCCTCAAGTCGATTGCCCGGCAGGTCAAGATCTCGCAAAGACGTCGCTGCATCCAACTGATCCAGCTTCATGCCGAGTCTGCGCGCGATCCCTGCAAAGGCCTTGACCCGCTGTCCTGCTGCAAAGCTGCGCGTCCGCTGGTACATCACGTACCGGCGGAGCTATCGAGACCTGGTGGCCATGATGGCCGAGCGCGGGGTCGATGTGTCGCATACGACGATCTTGCGATGGGTCTTGCGCTACGTACCGGAGTTCGAGAAACGGTGGCGTCGATTCGCGCGGCGGGTGAACTCCTCCCGGCGGGTGGACGAGACTTCCGTCCGGGTGCGAGTTGGATGCGGCCGTCAGCGCCGGACCTGGTCGCTGAAACAACTTTGGGATCGAGCTCTGGCATGAGGATGCGCAATCGATCGAAGGGTGGGCGAAGTTCAGGTGCACGATGCGGATGCGTCATCCGAGCCCGGCTGCTCGCGCGATCAGAAACAACCCTGCCCCGACGACGACGGCTCCGATGGCTCGCGCGACGCGCTCACCGGCCGGTGCGAGACGTTCGACGGTGATGGCTGCCGCCACGACAGCCATCGCGCGAAGGTCCATGACCCCGATGACCAGCAGCACCGCCATCAGACCGGCACAGCAGTAGCTGCAGTGGAGGCCGAGGCGCAGGCCGTGTCGCCAGGCCGTGCCGGCGTCCGCCGGCAACGTACGGCCGCGCCCCGGCGCCTCCTGGCAGCAGGCAAGGTGATGTGCCTTCCACGCGGTGAACTGGAGCGCGCCGGCGATCAGGACGACCACACCGACCGCGATCGGAACGGCGCGCGCCAGCGCCGGCAGCTGCATCTCGACCGCCGCCAGCGCAATGCCCAGCGGAAAAGCGGCCATTCCGAACACGGTCCAGACGAAGAAGTAACCCACGCCCACGAGCGCGGTCAGCCGACCGAGGCGCGTCTCGCCTGTCCTGCCAACGGCCTGGCGGTAGCGCCACAGCATTGGGACCAAGGACGGCAGCATCATCGCCACCATCATCACGACCCACATGCCAAGGAACGACGCCGCGGCGCCGGGCCACGTCTGTCCGGGCATCCGCATCCACGCCATCGACATCGTCCAGCCGCCGGGCATCGGCATCTCGCCCATCGCCGACATGGACGCGCACCAGACG
>DATBVX010000108.1:0-10150 GCA_036515135.1 Steroidobacteraceae bacterium | reverse complement strand
CTCACCCCTCACTCTTCACTCTTCGCACACGAACCTTATCGACTGCGGCGAGCTCGAATCGGGCACCTTGCCGAGGCCGATCAGACCCTCGCCCTTGATCTGCATGCTGTCGCGGCGGACGAACGCCTCTTCACCGTCGATCGTCTGCACGAACGTGCCATTGGTGCTCTGGTCGATGAGCACGAACTTGTTGCGGTTGATCTCGATGCGCGCGTGCAGGCGCGAGATGAGGTTTCCCTTGACGACGAGATCGTTGTCTTCGGCCCTCCCGATGTTGACGTTGGTGCGCTGTTCGTCGACGACCACTTCCTGCCCCTGGTAACGCAGCCGCAGGCGCGTGCGCTTGGCGTCGCGCTGGCGCATGGCGATGGCCGGCAACATGCTGGTGACATCCTCGGTCTGCCACAGCACTTCGAACAATGCGACCTCGCTCCCCTGGCCCTTGAGCGTCGCCACGTCAATCTGTCGCACCGCGGCGCGCCACTCGGGTGAAAGCCGGTCCACCATCGTCGCGGTCGTGATGATCTGGCCCGCCTTCGCCTGGCTGGTCATGCGATTCGCGGTGTGCACGGCCGCGCCGAAGATGTCGCGGTTCTCCAGCACGACCGGACCGTAGTGGCAACCGATACGGATCGCGACCGGCTGGCCGTCCACCTTGAGATCCGGGTGCGTGGAGATCGTGTGCTGCATCTGGGCTGCCGCATTAAGAGCATCGTCGGCGGTGGGGAATGTGGACATCACCTCATCGCCCATGGTCTTTATGACCGTACCACTGTGCGCCTCGGTGGCAGTGCGCATCACGTCGATGCACGTAGCCACCATATCGCGGGCTTTCACGTCCCCCATGAGCTCGTAGAGCTTGGTGCTGCCGACGACGTCGGCAAACAGGATGGCCAGCTCGATATCTTTGCCCATGGTTACGCTTGCGATTGCAACCGATTGATACGCCGAAAGGTTCGTGGCCGGTTCTTGGTGGGCGCAGATTATACGATGGTTCGGCGCGAGGGATACCGACGCTCGATGGCGACAGGCTGCGCGTCGGGCGCAAAGGTCCTCAGGCCGCGTCCCGCTGCAGCATCTCAACCGCGCGTGTCAGGACCTCGACGCCCGCGCCCTCACGACGTGCGGCGTCCGCGAAATATCGCCGCCAGCTGCGTGCGCCGGGTTGACCGGTGAACAGACCCAGAATGTGGCGCGTGATCGAATGCAATCGATGTCCAGCCGCGAGCTGACTCGCCGCATATCGCGCCAGCTCTTTCAACACGACGATGCGATCGGGCGGTTGCCAACTGGCATTTGGGTGCAGCGCCTGCTCAAGCTCGGCGAGCAGGTACGGATGATGATAGGCCTCGCGGCCGATCATCACGCCGTCGACATCCGCGAGCAGCTCGAGGGCATCCCCGGCGCAACGAATACCCCCATTGGCGATGATCGTGAGTGGTGCGAACTGCCGTTTGAGCATTCGCACGACGTCGTAGCGCAGCGGCGGAATCTCACGATTATCCTTGGGTGAGAACCCCGTGAGGACCGCCTTGCGCGCATGCACGGCAAACACCTCGCAGCCGGCGGCGGCGACCGTCGTGATGAACTCATGCAGCCGTGCGTCGTCGCCGGCCGTGAAGTGGAGGCCGCGCTCCCGCGCTCCTGCGCCGCCTTCAATGCCGATTCTGACCTTGACGGACACGGGGACGGCGACGCGGCCGCGCATCGCCGCCACGCACTCGGCGACCAGCCCGGGCTCAGCCATGAGGCAGGCGCCGAATGTACCGGACTGCACGCGATCGCTCGGACAGCCGACGTTGAGATTGATCTCGTCGTAACCCTCGGCGGCTCCCCATTCGGCTGCGCGCGCCAGCGCCGCGGGGTCGCCGCCACCGAGCTGCAACGCAACTGGATGCTCGGCGCGATCGAACTCGAGCAGACGCCGCCGATCGCCGTGCACGAGCGCCGCCGCGGTGATCATCTCGGTGTAAAGGAGCGCGTGCGGCGAGAACAGACGCAGGAAGAACCGGCAATGGCGATCCGTCCAGTCCATCATCGGTGCGACGCTGAGCCTGCGATCGAGCTTCATTCCAAAGCGCCCGCCGTCTCTCGCACGAGCCAGTCGACCACCGCCTTGAGCGCTTCGCGCTCGCTCGCCCCGCGTGCCCGCGCTTCATCGAATATCTTGACCTGCCGGTGCGCGCTGGTGCCGCGCTGCATGATGGTGCGCGCATGCGCGACGTCGGCGGCGCAACCCATCGTCTCCGCATCCTCGCGCACCAGCTCGAGCATCTCTTCGAGGAGCTCCGCGAACGGCACCAGCTCGCCCTTGGCGAAATCGAGCAGGCCCTCGTCAAAGCTGTAACGCATGGCGCGCCAGCGGTTCTCGTTCACCAGCATGTCCGCATAGATGCGCCAGCGCTGGTTGTTGCGCCTCAGGCGATACAGCATCCGCAGCACACAGACATTGAGCGCGGCCAGCGCGATCGCGTCGTCGACGCTGGTGCAGACGTCCATGATGCGGGTCTCGAGCGTGGGATAGCGCCAGCTGGGTCTCAAGTCCCACCAGATCTTCGAGGTGTCCTGGATCAGGTTGTTGTCGACGAGCGCCCGGATGTGGCGCTGATACTCGCCGTAGCTCGCAAAGTGCTCGGGCAATCCGGTTCGCGGCAGGGAGCTGAACACGGTCAGCCGAAATGACTTGAGGCCGGTGTTCTCTCCTTCCCAGAACGGCGAGGAACAGCTCAACGCCAGCAGGTGCGGGAGGAAGTACGCGAGCTGGCTCATGAGGTCGATCCTGAGCTCGTCGTCCTCGATGCCGACGTGCACGTGCATGCCGCAGATCACCATGCGGCGTGCGGTGGCCTGCATTTCCCTCGCCAGCGCCACGTAGCGATCCTTGTCGGTATGCTTCTGCTGAATTGCGCGGGCGAATGGATGCGTGGAAGCAGCGATGGGCGCGAGACCATAGCGGCGCCCAACGTCCACGACGATCCTGCGCAGGCGCTTGAGGTGGGTACGCGCCTCGCCCATGTTGCGTGCGACGGGTGTGCCGATCTCGATCTGCGAGCGCAGGAACTCGGGGCTCACCTGTCCTTCGCCCAGCTCCGCACATTCGCGCAGCATGGCCGGCGGAGGATCGTTGTCGAGATCGCGCGTCTCGACGTTGACCAGCAGATATTCTTCTTCGATGCCCACCGTGAACGGTGGTTCTTTGATTGCCATGCTCCCCCCATCGTCCTAGTCCATCACGATCGGGCCCAGCGCTTGCGCAATAATGCGCGCCCAGCGTTCCAGGCCCGCCGCGCTTTCAAGCTGGTCTTGCCGGATCTCGAGGCACACGTGTGGCAGACGCCCACCTTCGGCGTGCCGGGCGATGGTGTAGTCGGCTGGGTGTCGGCCTGAATACGGTAGATTGTCACCCACCACCAGCCCTTCGACTGCACGCAGACGTTCAAGCAGCGGCAAGGCGATGCGGGCATCGCGATCCCAGAGAACCCCGACGTGCCAGGGCCGCGTCTCCAGGCCGAACACCGGCGTAAAACTGTGCATGGAAACCAACGCCGGTATGACGCGGCGGCGACGTGCTTCCTCCAGCCTATGCGCGATGGCCTCATGGTAGGGCTCAAAGAAGCTTCGCATCCTGTGCTCGCGCTCGATGCTCGTCAGTCGGCGGTTCCCGGGAATGACCTCGCCGTCGCTGGTCGCAACGATCGAACTGGGATCGGTCAGCGCGCGGTTGCAATCGATCAACAAGCGCGAGTAACCGGCGAGCACAGCCGGGGAGTCGAAAATATGCGCCAGGGCACTAGTGACGTCAGCCGCCCCGATATCCCAGGCGATGTGCCGGCACGTGGCATCCGCGGGCAACCCCAACCGACCCATCGCGACCGGAAACTCGCGGCTGGCATGATCGCAGACCAGCAACAGTGGCGCGCGGCCGTCGGCATTGACGATGCTGTACGGCGGCGGATCGCCGGCACCGATCAGGGGATACGCAGGGTTGGTTGTCGTGGACTCAGCCGCCGCTCTCATCGCCCGGAATTGTACATGGTGCCAGGCATCCTTATGCCAATCGCCGCATGGTCGGCGCGACCCGGCAGGCGAACGGGAACCGTTCCGTTGACTCGGGTCGGGCGATATGGAAGCCCTGGGCGTAACCGATGCCGAGCCGCGCGAGTTCGATCAGGACCGCGCGTGATTCGACGCGCTCCGCGATGGTCTGGATGCTCATCGCCCGGCCGATCTGGCTGATCGCCTCCACCATGCAGCGGTCGATCGGGTCGCGCGTCACGTTCTCGATGAACTGGCCGTCGATCTTCAGATAGTCGACCGGCAGGGTCTTCAGGTACATGAACGACGACAGGCCGCTGCCGAAATCATCGAGCGAGAACCGGCAGCCTCGATTCTTGAGCTCGCGCATGAAGTACACGACGTTGGCGAGATTCGCCACCGCCGCCGTCTCCGTGATCTCGAAGCAGACCGCGCCCGGGCTCAGCGCGTGGCTGGTGAGCTCACCGATCAGGAACTCGAGGAAGCGGTCGTCGTTGAGCGAAGTTCCCGACAGGTTGATGGACAGCGTGTACGGCGGGTGCGGATCGGACACCAGGTGTGCGAGGGAATCGAGCGCGTGCCGCACCACCCAGCGGTCGATCGCCGGCATCACGTTGTAGCGCTCGGCCGCAGGGATGAACTCGATCGGCTGGACCAGCGCGCCATGCTCGTCGCGCATGCGCAGCATGAGTTCGAAGTTGCGGCGCTCGTCGCGGTTGTCGCCGATCGGCACGATCGGCTGGAAGTACAGTTCGAGCCGGCCCTCCTCGCAGGCACGGGTCAGGCGCGACACCCACTGCATTTCACGGTGCCGTTCGGGCACGTTGTCCTGCTGATAGATGTGCACGCGATTGCGGCCCTGATCCTTGGCGGCGTAGCAGGCCACGTCCGCCGCACTCATGAGGGCCGCCATGCTCTCGGTGTCGCGGGTGATCTCGACGATGCCGATGCTGACGCCAACGTTGAGTGCGCCGTCGTGCCACACGAAACGGTAGTCGCGAATGGCCTGCCGCAAAGACTCGGCGATCTTCATTGCCTGTTCGGGCGCGCAGTCCGTGAGCAGAATGCCGAACTCGTCGCCTCCAAGGCGGGCGAGCAGATCCGACCCACGCACGCGCGTCTGCAGCAGGCCGGTGATCTGCTTGAGCAGCCGGTCGCCCGCGGGATGGCCGCAGGTGTCGTTGACCAGCTTGAACTGGTCGAGATCGAGGTAGAGCAGCACGTAGCGCACGCGTTCGCCTCGACGCGTGGTCAACAGGGCTTCGTTCAGCCGGCTCTCGAACTCCCGGCGGTTGATCAGGCTCGTGAGCGCGTCATGACTCGCCTGGTAAGCCAGCGCGCGGCGCAGCCGGCGCTCGCGGCTAACGTCGTGAAATACCATCACCGCGCCGATCACCTCGCCTGCACGATCGCGAATGGGCGCGGCGGAGTTCTGAATGGCGATTTCCTGGCCGAGGCGGCTCAAGAGCACCGTATGGTCGGACAACCCGATGACGCGGGCCTCGCGCAGACACCGGACCACGGGGTTCTCGACCGGTTCGCGGTCGATGTCGCTGACCAGGCGGAAAATGGCCGCTACCGGCAGCCCACGCGCTTCACGCGTATCCCATCCAGTGAGGCTTTCCGCGATCGGATTGAGGTAGTCGACGCGCCCCTGGGCATCCGTGGTGATCACGCCGTCGCCGATCGACTGCAGCGTCACCTGCGCGCGTTCCTTTTCCTCGAACACGGCGGTTTCCGCTTTCTTGCGCTCGGTGATGTCGGCGACCGTGCCTTCGTAAGCGACTACGGCACCCTGCTCGTCACGCACGACGCGGCCGCTTTCCAGAATCACCAGGCGCCGCCCGTCCTTGCGCCTGAGGTGATACTCGGCATTGCGGACCTCGCCATCGGCCTCGATCCGGCGGATGAAGTCGGCGCGGTCCTCCGGATTCCAGTAAAGACTGGCGGCACCCGGGAGCGCGTACAGCTCCTCCGCGTTGGAGAACCCGAGCATCTCCACCAGCGCCGGATTGACCGAGAGGAAGCGTCCTTCGCGGCTGGTCTGGTACACGCCCTCCATGACGTTCTCAAACAGTCCGCGAAATTTTGCTTCGCTCGCACGCAGGGCATCCTCGGCGCGGCGGCGCTCGATCGCGATGGCGGCGAGCTGCGTCAGGCGCGCCATCAATTCGCTCTCCCGCCGCCCCGGTGTCCCGGCCTGACGGCGATAGATTGCGAGCGTACCCAGAGCAGTGCCGCTAACGGCGACGATCGGTGTTGACCAGCAGGCGCGCCAGCCGAACTGCAGGGCGACGTCACGGCGCTGCTCCCACAGCGCATCCTTGGCGATGTCAGCCACGATGACCTGGCGCCCGAGATACACGGCCGCAGCGCACGAACCGTTGCGCGGTCCGACCACCGTGCCGTCCATGGCGGCGCGAAACTCCGGTGCCAGTCCCGGAGCGGCCGCGACATGGAAGGTCTGCGCCTGTGGATTCAGCAGACTGATTGCGCACGCGGCGTCCGTGCACATCTTGTCCGCGACCTCGGTGATCGCCTCCAGCGCCACGGCGAGGTGTGCATGCGAGGCGATCCTCTCGAATACACGCCGTTCACCGGACGCGACCAGCTCGGCGCGCTTGCGGTCGGTAATGTCAGTGATGCTGCCGCGGATCAGGCGCCGCGTGGAGCTCGGCAGGCGGACCAGGCGCACTTCGCAGGGAATATCTGCGCCGGTCGCATCGCGATGCAACCACTCGAACACGGGTGTCTCGCCCTGCAGCGCCCGGTCCAGGTACCCCCGCGCGACGCCGAAGGAGGACGTACCGTCCGCCTGCACCGCCGGGCTCACCTGCTCCGGGCCACAGGCGAGCAGAGCTTCGCGGTCCATCTTGAAGAACCGCACCGCATTGTCGTTGACGTCAATGAAGCGGCCGCGATCCATGTCGAGTACGACGATGGCCTCCGGTGCATTCTCCACCAGCGTGCGATTGCGCGCTTCGCTCTCGCGCAACGCCTGCTCGGCGTGACGACGATCGGTGATGTCGCGAAGGCACACAACGTAAACGCGGCGACGGTTGACTCGCGCCTCGCTCACGGCGATTTCCGCTTCGAATCGCGCACCGTCCTTGCCGCGGCCCCAGGTCTCGTGCGCGGCGAGGTCGACGTGCGTGTCGTCCAGGCGCGCGGCGAGGCGCGTGAGGTAATCCGTGACGCTGCCCTGGTTCGCCGCTTCCGGGATCAGATGATCGAGCGTCCGCCCCATGACCTCGGCCTGGCTATAGCCGAAGACGCGTTCGCCCGTCGGGTTGAAAGTCTCGACATGGCCGCTCTCATCCACCGTGATGATCGCGTCCTTGATGTGATCGAGGATCGCCTGCAGCTGGCTCGCGGTCTGTTCGCGAATCTCGCGCGTGAGTTCCTGCGCTTCATCGGACATGAGCTGCATCGAGCGCACGATGCCGCGGCGCTCGTCATCGACGGAGTCGTAGTGGCGACTGATGAGCTTGAGCAGCCGCGCCAGATCGGGTTCGCCGGTGCTCGAAGTCTCGGCGGCGAGCCTGAGTTGCTCCACGAGCAGCCGGTTCAAACCGGCCAGCGGCTGTGTGGGCCCCAAGGAATCGTTTGCACCCCGCGCGTCCTGCCTGGACGGCTGCGTGGGAGCAGCACTGATTCCGCCCGGTTTTGACATAAGGCCCACCAGAACGACGGCGCTCTCAGGGCTTACGAGCGCGGACGGTCATCTTAGGTAGGCTATGGAAAGTCTCTGTGTGACCGGACTCTCGATTCAGCGACAAACCCCCTGATGCGGCAAGACAATTTGCGAGAGGGGGACAGATGTATTTTTTGTATTCGGCCCGTCAGAACCGGATCTGTCCTCATCCTGCAATAAATGGATCTGTCGCCTAATCTCACAGCGCCCGCTCGCTGCGCTTGCGCTCGTGCTCCTTCAGCAACCTCTTGCGCAGACGAATGGCGCCCGGAGTCACCTCGACCAGCTCGTCGTCAGCGATGAACTCCATGGCCTGCTCGAGCGAGAAACGGACCGGCGGCGACAGCAACAACTTCTCGTCGGCTCCGGCGGAGCGGATGTTGGTCAGCTTCTTGGCCTTGAGCGGATTCACCGTCAGGTCGTTGTCCCGGCTGTGAATGCCGACGATCTGCCCCTCGTAGACCTCCTCCCCGGGACCGACGCATAACCGGCCACGATCCTGCAGATTGAACAGCGCGTACGCGAGCGTTCGGCCCTGCGCGTTGGACACCAGCACGCCACTGACGCGCTCACCGAGCTCGCGATCCAGCACCGGCGCGTAGTGATCAAAGACGTGATGCAGCAAGCCGGTGCCCGAAGTGATGGTGCGAAACTCGGTCTGAAATCCAATCAATCCGCGCGACGGGATCACGTAGTCGAGACGCACCCTGCCCCTGCCGTCCGGCTGCATGGCCCGCAACTGGGCGCCGCGTTGACCCAGCGCCGTCATCACCGCGCCCTGTGCTCCCTCCTCGACGTCGACGGTCAGCAGCTCGTGGGGTTCCGAACGCATGCCGTCGACTTCCTTGATCACGACCTGCGGTTTTGACACCGCGACTTCGTAGCCCTCGCGTCGCATGGTCTCGAGCAGCACGCCCAGGTGCAGCTCGCCGCGACCATAGACGATGAACTTGTCCGGATCGTCGGTCTGCTCGACGCGCAGCGCGACGTTGTGAACGGCCTCGCGCTCGAGCCGTTCGCGCAGCTGGCGGCTCGTGACGTACTTTCCTTCGCGACCGTAGAAGGGCGACGTGTTGACCTCGAAAGTCATGCTGATCGTGGGCTCATCCACGGTGAGCTGCGGCAAGGCCTCGAGGTGCTCCGGGTCGCAGAGCGTGTCGGAGATCTTGGGCTCGGGAATTCCTGCGAATGCGACGATATCGCCGGCCTGCGCACTTTCGACCTCTATCCGCTCGAGGCCGATGAAGCCCAGGATCTGCCCGATGCGCTCGTTACGCAGCTCGCCCTTGGCACCGACCACGGTGACGGCGGCGTTGCGTCGCAAAGTGCCGCGCTTGATGCGCCCGATGCCGATCGCACCGACATAACTCGAGTAATCGAGCAGGCTGACCTGCAGCTGCAGCGGTCCTTCGGGGTCGACGTCGGGCGCCGGGCAGGAACTCACTATCGTTTCGAACAGGGCGTGCATGTCGGTGGCCGGGCGAGCTGGATCGAGCGTCGCGAAACCGCGCAACGCCGAGGCGTAAACAACCGGAAAATCCAGCTGTTGCTCGGTGGCTCCCAGCCGGTCGAACAGGTCGAACGTCTGGTCAAGCACCCAGCCTGGCCGCGCCTCTTCGCGATCGATCTTGTTGATGACCACGATCGGCTTGAGCCCGTGCGTGAAGGCCTTCTGCGTCACGAAGCGGGTCTGCGGCATGGGGCCATCGACGGCGTCGACCAGCAGCAGCACGCTATCGACCATCGACAGCACGCGCTCCACTTCACCGCCGAAGTCGGCGTGACCGGGTGTATCAACGATGTTGATGCGGTAGTCACGCCAGCGGATGGCGGTGTTCTTGGCCAGGATGGTGATGCCGCGCTCGCGCTCGAGCGCGCTCGAATCGAGCACCCGATCGGGGAGCTGCTTCCGTTCGTCGAGCGTGCCCGATTGCCTGAGGAGTTGATCGACTAGGGTCGTCTTGCCGTGATCGACGTGAGCGATGATGGCGATGTTGCGAAGCTTTTCGATCACGGGGTTTGGACGGCCGCCTCGCTTTCCTGTGGAGCGCCGATCACCACCGGAATGGAGAAAGTGCGAAAGACTTCGCCGCCTTCGGCATCAGTCTGCACCATGACGGTCGCACTCACGAAGTACACGCCGTTCTCGTGCGGCACGACGGTGAGCTCGTGACGATAGACCGATCCCGGCTGCACGCGTCGATACTCCGCCGGCACCTCGGAGGTGCGCACCGACACCCCTTCGGTCGAGCTGAACGTCGCGCGCATCACTTCGGCCGCCGCGTTGGGGAGCAATGCGACTTCGATCGCAAGCGGCTGACCGATCTCCGGCCGCGACTTTAGTTTGAACTTCAGATCGACCAGCCCGCCGCTCTTGCCGGCGTGGACGCCGGCGACCATGTCGCGGGTCGCATCCTCGAC
>DATBVX010000107.1:0-5366 GCA_036515135.1 Steroidobacteraceae bacterium | reverse complement strand
ACTGCGATGGAGTCATTGTGGGAGGAACCGGATCCGTCGCTCCGGACGGCGGTTGATCCGCAGCGCAGGCACTGGTCAGCGCCGTAGCGGACAACAGTGCAAAAACGATTCTCGAGACACTCGGCATCAGACGCTCTTCGCCTGGGCTATCAGCCACTTGCACTGGCTGGTCACCAGCGCGCGCCGTCGTCGACAGCAATGAAGCCAAGAGCATGCCCTACGGAGACTCCACCGAAATATGACGTCCGAATCCACAACCCAGGCGGTACCGGGCTTGGATCCCTCCTACAACGCGCGAACAGAGCTTCGCGGGTTGGCTCACATACAGAAGATCGCATCGCCGCTGTACTTGCAAGTCACTTACGAGCCGACCGCTCAGCAGTGAAGTACCGTCACGGCTTTCACGCTGGCAATTTCGCCGATGTCCTCAAGCATCTCGTTCTGCTCGAGGTCTTGAAGGCTCTGCGCCGGAAGTCCGCGGCGTTCTTCGTGCTCGATACGCATGCGGGGCGCGACGCGTACGAGCTGCCGCCGCCGGACACCGAGCCGCAAGCCGAGTATCGAAGTGGGATTGGCCGGCTGCTGGACGCAGCGACCGAAGTCCCAAGCATCGGTGAGTACCTGGCTCTCGTCAGAAGGCTGGGTGGCACAGGCAAACGCGCGGCCGGGTTGCTCCGTTATCCGGGTTCGCCGCGTATCATCGCGTCGCAGCTTCGACAACAGGACCGGGCGGCGTTCTTCGAGCTGAATGCGGCGGCCGCGGCGGCCTTGCAGCAATCGTTGCACGCGTATCGAAACGTGAGCGTGCAATGCGCCAACGGATACAACGCGTTGCGCTCGCATCTGCCGCCGCTGGAGCGTCGAGGCTTGGTATTCATCGATCCGCCGTATGAGCCGCCCGAGGCCGAGTTCACGCGCGTGCTCGATGCATTACGGGAAGGCTGGCGCCGCTGGGCATCCGGTATCTATGCCCTGTGGCATCCCATCAAGCGTCGCGGCGCAATTGAATCCTTTCATTCACGCCTCAAGGCCACTGGCATCCGCCGGATCCTGTGCGCCGAGCTCGGCATCTATCCGGACGATTCGCGAGTCAGCCTGAATGGCTGCGGCATGGTGATCGTGAACCCGCCCTTCCGGCTCAAGGACTCGCTCGAAGAGGCATTGCCGGCACTGCACGCAGCGTTGGGTGCCAGGCCGGGTACGCGGGCCGGATGCTTCTGGCTGGTTCCCGAGTGACCCGTCACCAGGAGAGGGCCGCGCAATCGCGATAGCGGAAACAGTCGATCAGATGATCGTTCACCATGCCGACGGCCTGCATGTGCGCATAAATCACCGTCGAGCCCACGAAGCGAAAACCCCGGTCCTTGAGATCCTTGGACAGCGCATCGGACTCGCGGCTCGTTGCAGGCACCTGCCGCTGGCGCCGGTGGCGATTCTGGATCGGCGCGCCACCGACGAACTGCCACACGTAGCGATCGAAACTGGCGAACTTCTCCTGCACTTCAAGGAAGCGGCGGGCATTGTTGACCGCAGCCTCGATCTTGAGGCGATTGCGAATGATGGCCGCGTTGGCGAGAAGTCTGGCGATGCTGCGTCTGTTGAAGCGGGCGACGCGCTCGGGATCGAATCCGGCGAAGGCGCGGCGATAGCCGTCGCGCTTGTTGAGCACGGTCGACCAGCTCAACCCCGCCTGGGCTGCTTCGAGAACGAGAAACTCGAAGTGGCGCCGGTCATCCCGCACGGGAACGCCCCACTCGCTGTCGTGGTAGGAATAGTAAAGCTCGTTGCCGCCAAGCGCCCAGGTACAGCGAATGCGGCCATCGTCGGGAAGGTGCCAGGTCGGGGGTTTCGGGCGTTTCTGCAACGTACGGTCACCGATTTTCGGCCTTGAGGAAACTCCCGAAACCCCCGACCTGGCACCGCTTACTCTAGCGCCTGCAACACGCGCGCGGCGATGGTGTCCACCCGCGCCCCTTCAGGCGCGAGCACCGCGATGCTGCCGCGGCGTGCGGGCAGGATCACCCCTGAATAGCCCTCCTCGGCAAACGTGAGCCTGCCGTTCACGGCTTCCTCCGTCATCACCAGCACCATCACCGGTCCGCCTTCGTCCTGCACCACCAGGTGGGGCACGAAGTGGCCGCGGAACCAGCAGCTGCGCGCGTAGGACACGCGGCCCAGTCGCGACCCGGCGGCGATGCCGGAGTCGCGCAGCGCGTCGGCAAGCACGGCGGGTGGAACGCCCGCATCGGCTGCGGCCCATGACTCGGGTTCGTGGCGAGCATGGGCGACCACGTCGTGCGCCAGAGCAGGCCTGGGAAACGACAGCCACACGAGGGAAGCGGCGACGACCGCCACCAGCATGCTTGCAGCCAGCGCCCACCGCTTCTGTGCCGATGCTGAAGACATCACTGACGGAACGCGCATGCCTCGGTCGGGTACGGGGACACGCAGAGCCACCCCGATCCTGCGGTCGAGCGAACGCATCTCAAGCGCGAACTCCGCGCACGGCGCGCACGCGAGCGCATGCTCTTCCAGCTCCGCGCTCTGGCGCGCCGGATCGGCGGCAATGATTCGTCTGAACTCGAGGCAGTTCATCGGGATTCGATCCCCTGGCTGGAGGCGGCGACTTCCTGCTCGCCGGCCACGATCTTGCGCAGGCGATTGCGTGCACGGAAGAGGCGCGTCAGTACCGCGGCGGTGCTCAGTCCCATGTGCTGCGCGATCTCCTCGGTTGAATAGCCCATGAGAACCTGCAACACGAGCGGTTCTCGATAATCGTCATCCAGCCGGAAGATCGCGCGGCGCAGATCCTCGAGCTCGGTGTCATCGGCGACCGCCAGCATCGCCGCCTCGCGCTCGATCAACCCATCGATATCCACCACCGGCAGGCGCTTGCGCTCGTAAAGACGCGCGTGCTCACGCCTGGCGATGGTGCACAGCCAGGCCCGCAGTGCCCTCTCGTCCCGCAGCTCATCCCGCGCGCGCCAGGCGCGCAACAGAGTCTCCTGCACGATGTCCTCGGCCAGCGTTCGGTCCCGGCTCAGCCAGAAAGCGAAACGGAACAGGTCCGGGCGCAGCGCCCGGCAGAGCTCGGTGAACCGCTCGCGCCGCTCTCTCCCGTCAGTGAACCGATTCATGTATAAAGACCGGCATCATCGCTACCCCATTTCAGCCCACGCAATCTACCCGATCAGCCCCGATGTGACCTCAAGGTTATGGGCGACTCGAACGCGGCGCCAGACCGTTATGGAGTGATGGGACATCCGATCGACCACAGCTGGTCGCCCTTCATCCATGGCCTGTTTGCCAAGCAGACCGGCCAGAACTTGAGCTACCGTCTGTTCGACGTTCCCCCGGAGGAGTTCCGCTCCAGCGCGCTCGCGTTCTTCACGCAAGGTGGCCGGGGCCTCAATATCACCGTGCCGCACAAGCAGGCGGCCGCCGAGCTGGTGAACCGCCTCACGGCGCGTGCGGAACAGGCGTCGGCTGTCAACACCATCATGATGGACAAGGGTAATGAGCTGCTCGGTGACAACACGGATGGCGCGGGGCTTCTCACGGATCTCACGGTCAACCTCGAAATCGAGCTCACCTCGCGCCTGATCCTGATCCTGGGTGCGGGTGGCGCCACGCGCGGAGTGCTCGCGCCGCTGCTCGAGGCGCATCCGGCGGCCGTCGTGATCGCGAACCGGACGGCGCAGCGTGCCAAGGATCTGGCAGCGGAATTCGCCGACCTGGGACCGGTCTCCGCCTGCGCGTTTGACGAGCTCGAATCGATGGCCTTCGACCTGATCATCAACGCGACCGCCGCGAGCCTGCACGGCGAAGTGCCGCTGGTGCCGTCACGGATCATCGGCAAGCACACGATCTGTTACGACATGGCCTACGGCAAAAGCGATACCAGCTTCACGCGCTGGGCACGCGAGCACAACGCGGGCCAGGCGTTCAAGGGATGGGGCATGCTGGTCGAACAGGCGGCGGAATCGTTTCAATTGTGGCGCGGCGTGCGCCCGGACACCCGCCCGATCCTCGAAGCTCTCGCAGCGTAACCAGAGGGGACAGTTCCACAGATCTGTGCCCTCTTAGCGCATCGTCACGATCTCTTCGGCGCTGGTCGGGTGGATCGCAACGGTGTCGTCGAAATCCGCCTTGGTCGCGCCCATGCGGATGGCCACTGCGAATCCCTGCAACATCTCATCCGCACCGGCACCAATGACATGGCAGCCGACGATGCACCGCTCGCCACCGCGCGTAATGAGCTTCATCTCGGCGCGCGGCTTGCGCGTGGTGAGCGCGTGATAGAGGGGAACGAATCCCGAAGTGAATACCCGCACCTCGGCGCCATATTGCGCTCGCGCCTGCTCCTCCGTGAGGCCCACCGTGCCGATCGGTGGATGACTGAAAATCACGGTTGGAATCAGCTCGTAGTCAAGGTGGCGTTCGGGCCGACCGCCATATAGCCGGTCGCTGAGTCGCCGGCCCGCCGCGATGGCCACCGGAGTGAGCGCCTCGCGACCAGTAACATCGCCAATGGCATGGATGTTCGCCACGTTGGTGTTCTGGAAGCGGTCGGTGGGAATGGATCCGCTCGCATCGACCTGCACGCCGCAGCGCTCGAGCCCGAGATCGTGCGTGTTCGCTGAACGTCCGATCGCCCAGAGGACGCAGTCAAGATCTCCGAAGCGACGCCCGTCGCTCAAGCGGAGCGTCAGCGGCCCTTCATCCTCGATTGCCGCGGGCGCGGCTTGGGTCACGATCTCAATTCCCGCATTGCGCATTTCCTTCATCAGCGCCTCACCCAGCATCACGTCGAAGTGACGCAACAGCCGGTCGCGGCGGACGAACACTGACACGCCCGATCCCAGCGCGCTGAATACGCCTGAAAGCTCCGCGGCGACATAGCCGCTGCCGACGATGGCGATGCGCGGCGGCCGCGATTCGAGCTCGAAGAACCCATCCGAACTGATGCCGCGGGCGGCACCGGGTACATCGGGGATGATTGGCCGGCCTCCGGTCGCAATGACGATCCGTTCGCCGCGCAGGTTGCGGCCTCCCACGTCCAGGTCGTGCGCGGACGTGAAACGCGCGTGGCCACGCACGAGGGTGACGCCACGCTTGGCGAGATTGGACTCGTAGATGCCATTGAGCTTGACGATGTACGCGTCGCGTTTGCGCTTGAGCGCGGTCCAGTCGTGACCCCGGACCTCGACGTCGAACCCGTAGTCGGCGGCATCGTGCAGCGCCTCGGCGACGCTGGCAGCGTTCCACATCATCTTCTTGGGGATGCAGCCGACGTTGACGCAGGTGCCGCCGAGCCGATGCGACTCGACGATGGCGGCTCGTGCTCCATGCTCCGCCGCCCGCTG
>DATBVX010000106.1:0-23195 GCA_036515135.1 Steroidobacteraceae bacterium | reverse complement strand
ATCGCGTTGAGAGAAGGTGAGCTGTAGACATGATCGAGCACACTCCCCGCATCGGGGCGCGGCGCGGCGCGGGCGCGTTCGACCGCCTGCTGCACCTCATGCTTCGCACGCTCGCCGATTGCGTCGAGCTCGTCCTGCGCTACGCCACGCTCCACGAGATGGCGCTTCATGCGTTCGATCGGACATTTCGCGCGCACAGCCGCCAGCTCTTCTTTCGACCGATACTGCTGCGCATCGCCCACGTAGTGGCCCGCCATGCGGTACGTCATGCATTCGAGCAGATAGGGTCCTTCGCTCCTGCGCAGGCTTTCGATCGCCTCGCGCGCAGCCGCATACACGGTCGGCAGGTCGTTGCCGTCGATCGTCTTCGTGGGCATGGCGTACGGAGCGGCGAAGCTGCTGACGTGCGTGACGTTGGAGTGCTCCTCGCGACTGGTGAACTCGGCGTAGCCGTTGTTCTCGCAGACGAACAGCACAGGTAGCCGCCACAGTACCGCGAGGTTGAGCGTCTCGTGGAACGCGCCAGCGCCCGTCGCACCGTCGCCGAAGAACACCACACTGATGTTCTGCTTGCCCTTCGCTTGCGCAGCCCACGCGGCTCCCGCGGCCAGGGCGAGGTTGCCTCCCACGACCCCGGTCGCGCCCAACACGCCGTTGGCTGCGTCGACCAGGTGCATCGAGCCGCCGCGGCCGCGACACAGGCCGTCCTGTCGCCCGAGAATCTCGGCGAACGTGGCTTGAAGGTCGCTTCCCTTGGCGAGCACGTGGCCGTGGCCACGGTGACTGGTGAACAGGACGTCCTCGCGGGAAAGATGCGCGCAGACACCGACGGCGACCGCTTCCTGCCCGGTCGACAGGTGCGGAAACCCGGGCACCTCGCCCGCGGCGGCGAGCCGCTGGACCTGGGCTTCGAACAGCCGTATCCGCCAGAGCGCGTGATACATCTGCTTCCAGTCATCTAGCGTCGGCGCAGCCACATCCTCTCCTCATGCCCGAAGGCTCGTGGACGCAGAGGATAATCGACTCTCAGTTCACGCGCGCGGCCGGTGAAATACGGCTGCGATCTGAAGTTGAACCTTCGCGCGCCCACGTCTCCTTGCGTTCGACTGCCATGGGTGATTCATGGGCGTGTGCTGATGCATCAGCCACCGGCGCACGTATCGCGATATCGACAACTCAGCGTCTGGCTGCCGCACGCATGGGGCCGGGTTGCGCTGTCAATTCGGAAGTGAGGAGTTTCGCAGATGCGACGACGAGAAGGACGAGGCGACGCTCAAGGGCATCATCGAGTCTGGCGGCGGGTACGACGAGACTTAGGCTCCCGATTAAAGCGCGATCCATGACCACAACCGGTGCAGCGATGCCGACCACCTTCTTATCCACCTCGCCCCGCGTGATCGAATAGCCGGTCTTGCGGATGGCTGCAAGCTCATCGCGAAACTTCTTCACGCTCTTCGGGACGGGAGTCGCATCCGCAGGCGCGTTCTCGAGAAGCTTGCTGAGGCGCCGTGGAGGCAACTGCGCCAGGATCACCTTCGCAGTGGCACCGCGAGTGAGTGGACGCGGTCGGCCGCGTTCGTAACTCGTGTGCACACCATCCTCGGCTGAGGCGTAATCGGCGATGCACATCACTCTGTCGTCATAGAGTCTGGACAGGAGGGCCACGCACGGCACGCGTGCCTGGGTGACGACATCGCGCAGGAGCGAAGCCCCGATGCGATAGAGCGGGTCAGTGATCCGCACCAGCCGGTCGAACTCGATGAAGCAGGCCCCAAGGCGGTAGCGGGCTGCGGTTGCCGACTCCAGGAAATCCGTGGCCACCATTTCCCTCACCGTGCGATAGACCGTGCTTGCGGGCAGCTTGAGCGCAGCCGCAATTTCTGCCACCGACCAGTCGTCGCGGTCCTCGCTAAAGAGGCGCAGCACCGACACGTAGCGACTCAGCCCTCCCATCACCTGACACCATGCTTCGCGGTCACTGATTCAGATTATCACGAACTGATAAAAGTACTGGACGCCTTGGGCGTGGCCAGTTTAGTACATAACTTCATCCAAACTACATAAATTATTAATATATGAGAAACTAGATATATATGGCCAGATAGTGTTATCATATACTAAGATAATCGCTGAGAGTACCTGATACGCGTTCGGAGGGTGCGTCTTGGCTGACAAGGTGAAGAGCATTGCGGAGGTCACCCGAACAATTCCCGACGGCGCGCATGTCGCCCTCGGGGGGTTCGCGATTGCCCGCAATGTCATTGCCGCGGTTCATGAGCTCATCCGGCAGGGCAAGCACAATCTGACGGTATCGCAGGGTGTCGCCGGTCTGGATACTGACCTCCTGGTAGGAGCCGGGGCCGTCAGCCGACTCATCATCGGCGGAGGATCGCTGGACCGCTTCGGCCTGCTTTATTGCGTAAACCGCGCCCGGGAAGCGAAGACGTTGCGCGCCGAAGATTACACAAGTCTGTCCCTGAGCTTTCGCTATCTCGCCGGCGCGCTGGGTCTTTCCTTCATCCCGATCAAGTCGCTGCTCAGCTCCGAGATCCTGGAGCGGCTGGAGGCCAGCTCCGCCGCAGACGATGTCAAACACATGAGATGCCCCTTCACGGGCGAGGAATACTTGCTCTTGCGGGCTCTGGTACCGGACGTTTCCTTCGTGCACGTTCAGATTGCCGATCGCGAAGGCAATGCGCGTATCGACGGTCCCCGCTGGGAAAATGAGGAACAGGCGAAGGCCGCACGGCGCATCGTCCTCATCGCCGAGGAAATCGTCTCCACGGAGGAGATACAGCGGGAGCCGGAGCGCACAATCATCCCGGGACATCGCGTCGACGCCGTCGTACACGAACCTTTCGGCGCTTATCCCACCGCTGTGTTCCGCCGCTACGACTACGACGCCGAGCACTTGCAGCTCTACGTAGCGCACTCCAAGCAGGGAGGGATTGAGGAATATCTCCGCACGTATGTATACGGCACGAAGGATCATCGGGACTACCTGGAAAAATGCGGCGGCACTGTATGCCTGCAGCGGCTGCGAGCTGCGCCGGACCTGGGGTACTGATGGACGACATACGCGCCACGGAAATCATGGCTGCCGCCGGAGCGCGAGAGCTTCACGACAGCGACACGGTCATTGTTGGACTCGGGTTGCCGCAAGTTGCCTGTTTCCTCGCCAAGTCCACCCATGCGCCGAATCTGGCGGCACTGCTCGAGATCGGTGTCGTCAACATGCGGCCGCAGGACACGCCCGTGGGACTTGCCGATTCACGCATTTTCTATCGGGCGACATGCTGGAGCGGCTTTCTCGACATCATGGGCATGAACCTGCATCGCGGCGTAGTTGATGTCGGTTTCCTGGGAGCGTTGGAACTCGATCGCTATGGCAACATCAATACCACGCTGCTCAAGGACGACGGCAAGGTGCGCTACTTCAATGGCAGCGCCGGTGGAAACGATGTTGCCTCGCTGGCCAAGCGTGTCCTGGTCATCATGCGCCACGAAAAGCGCAAGCTGCGCGCCGCGGTCACCCACATTACCAGTCCGGGGTTTGTTGACGGCAAGACGCGTGAACAGCTGGCGCTGCGCGGCGGCGGTCCGCACCGCGTCATCACCGACAAAGCGGTGATCGGATTTGGCGTCGAGACCCGTTCCGCGAAACTGATTTCCCTGCATCCGGGTATCGGCCTGGATGAAGTTCTGGCGAACACGGAAATGCCGCTGGAGGTCCCCAAGGACATTCCGGTCACGCCGCTCCCTTCGCGTGATGAATTGCGGCTCTTGCGGGAGGAAATCGATCCCCAGGGTGTGTATCTCGGGAAGTTGAGCTGAAAGTCCAGCATGAGAGGCGCAGCATGATCTACGACATCGAGTTGAATTCCGCCGCGCACTATCCTGTGCGCGGTAGCGTCGAGCTCTCACCCCAGATCGAGGCTGCGGGCTTCGGCGCGTTCTGGAAAGGCGAATCCAACAGCACCGATCCGCTCGTGCTCCTGTCCGCGATTGCCGCACGCACCCGGACGCTGAAACTGGGCACGGCGATCTACCATATCTTCGGCCGCAGCCCGGTCAGCCTCGGCATCCAGTCCGCGACGCTGCAGGACTTGTCGGCAGGACGGCTGCTGCTCGGCCTCGGTGTTGCCAACAAGACGATCGCCGCCTGGCACAACGACGTCTTCGACCGTCCATTGCGCCGCGCCCGCGAATACATCGAGATCGTGAAGAAGGTGGCCGCAGGCGAGCGCGTCGAATATCAGGGCGAGATCTATTCCACCGGGCAGCGGTTCCAGCTTTCCTGGCACCCCTCATACCCCACATTCCCCGTCTATCTCGCGGGCCTCGGCCCGCAGATGACCAACCTGGTGGGGAAGATCTCTGACGGCGTCTTCATCAACATGGCAACGCCCGCGACCATTCAGGCGATTGCGAAGCGCGTGCGCGATGGCGCGGTCGAGGTCGGTCGCGATCCGTCAAAACTCGAGATCATCGTCAAGGTTCGGGTGTCCTTGAACCCGGACCGCGCGCTGGCGCGCTCGAAGCTTCGCCAGGTCCTCACGTTTTACAACATCGCCGATCACTACAAGGACATGCTCATCGCCTCGGGCTTCGAGCCTGAAGTGACGGCAATTCAAGAGGCGTTCAAGGCCGGAGGCTTCAAAGCGGCAGCAACCAAAGTGACGGATGAGTACATGGACAAGCTGCCGGTGATTCCCGCGACGTCGATCAAGGAGGTGAAGGATCGTTTGCAGCCCTTCATCGAGGCCGGCGCCACGCGCCTCATAGTCCCCTATGTTCCGGTATTTGAACCGGTCATTGAGGATGCACGGCGCTTCGTCGAAGCCTGGGGCAACGCCTGAACCACTGAATACTTCTCTCTGGAATTCGTCATGCCTCTAATGGAGCTCAGCCATGTGTGATTTTACAGCCGACGCGCAAGCCGCCGAACAGCTCCTGGTCGGCAGGGTGCTCACGGTCAAGCGCGTTCGCGAACTGAATGCCAAGGACTATTTCTACCAGATGCTCAAGGACAACCCGGAAATGCTCAAGATCTATCCGGGAATCGAGAACGAGCTCCTCAAAGGTGCCATCGACTGCCACATCCACGCCTACCCCGACTTCGTGCACCGCTCGCAGAACTTCATCCAGATCGCAATCGATGCGTCGAAAGCAGGGATGCGCGCGCTGGCGTTCAAGGACCACTGGAACGTTTCTGCGAACGCGGCGTATCTGGCACAACAGCACATCGACTATCTGGTGCAAAAGGGTGAGCTTACGCATCGCGTGGAAATCTACGGCGGCGCGGGCACCTGTTTCGGCATCAACCCGGAAGCGATCCGCGTCGCCCTGCAGTATCCGAATTTCAAGATGATCTGGTTCCCGACCTTCACCTCTTATGGCTTCTGGCGAGGCGCCGGTCATCCGGAGAAGGGCAAGGTCCGCCTGGTCGACGAAGCATCGGGCAAGGTGTTGCCCGAAGTGATCGAGGTGATGGAAATGGCGGCGGCCCGGCGCGTCGGCATCGGCTTCGGCCACACCGACTTCCAGGAACTCCTGCCGCTGGCGAAGATGGCGAAAACGATCGGTGTGCGCGCCACGCTCGATCACCCGCTCCTGGAGCTGAACAAGCTCCTTCTCGATGAAATGAAGCAGCTCGCCGATCTCGGCATCTATGTCGGCACTTACTGCCAGCCAATGATCCCGAGCCTTTATCAACCTGTCGCCGATCCGATGGAGACCATCAGCACGATGAAAGCCATTGGCGCCGAGCGTTGCATCATCGGCTCTGATTTTGGGCAGGTGCTGCACATGGATTCCATCGATGGCATGCGCGTGTTCATCCGTGCGCTTTTGGCCTTCGGCATCAAGCAATCAGAGGTCAAGGTGATGTTGCAGGAGAATCCGGCCAAGCTCATGTACTTGGACGAGTGAGGGCGTCGCTTGTCGGACCACGAACACCGTGAGGCCATCCGCGATGCCGTCCGCAAGATCTGCGCCGGCTTTCCGGACAGCTATTGGCGCGAAATCGACCGGCGTGAGGAGTATCCCGACGTCTTCGTCAAAGCGCTCACTGATAGCGGCTACCTCGCTGCGCTGATACCCGAGGAGTACGAGGGTGCGGGCCTCGGCATGGTCGAGGCGAGCATCATTCTCGAGGAGATCAACCGCTCCGGAGGCAACGGGCTCGCGTGCCACGCTCAGATGTACACGATGGGTACGCTTCTGAAGCACGGCAGCGCTGAGCAGAAGCGGCGTTACCTTCCCGCGATTGCGCGCGGCGAATTACGCCTGCAGGCCTTCGCCGTCACCGAGCCGAATGCCGGCTCTGAAACGACTAGGCTGAAGACCTTTGCGGCAAGGAAAGGAGACCGCTATGTCGTCAACGGCCAGAAGATCTTCATCTCACGCGTCAAGCAATCGGATTTGATGCTATTGCTTGCGCGAACCACGCCCTACGATGAGCTGCAGGATAAGACGCAGGGCCTGTCCGTGTTCCTGGTAGACCTCCGAACCGTCCAGGGCAAGCTGGAAGTGCGACCGCTCGAGATGATGCTCAATCATCACACCAACATGCTCTTTTTCGAGGATGTGGAGATTCCGGCGGAAAATCTGGTTGGAGAGGAGGGGAAGGGCTTTCGGCACATCATCGATGGCTGGAATGCGGAACGCGTTCTGGTCGCCGCTGAAGCGATCGGCGACGGGCGCTGGTTCGTCGAGCGTGCGTCCAAGTACGCCAGCGAACGGGTCGTATTCGGCCGCAGCATTGGCGCCAATCAGGGCGTTCAGTTTCCCATTGCGCGGGCCTACGCGCACGTCGAGGCGGCCGACCTGATGCGTTTTGCCGCGGCGGAAAAACTCGACCGCAACGAGAAATGCGGAGCCGAAGCCAACATGGCCAAGTTCCTCGCGTCGGAAGCCGCATGGGAAGCTGCTAACGCATGTCTCGACGCGCACGGTGGTTACGGTTTTGCGCGCGAGTATGACGTCGAGCGCAAGTTTCGCGAGACCCGGCTCTACATGACCGCACCGGTGGCCAATAACCTGGTGCTGGCGTTTCTCGGCCAGAACATCCTCGGCATGCCGAAATCCTACTAGGACGCATCGTGAAGAACATGGATCAGCAAACCAGACTTCTGCGGTCCTGGATGTTCGTTCCAGGCGACAAGCAGCGGATGCTCGACAAGGCGCTGGGCCTGCACGTCGACGCGATCATGATGGACATCGAAGATGGCGTTGCTCCGGCGGAGAAGGACAACGCGCGCCGTCAGATCGCCGTCACATTGAATTCCACCGCTGCGCGACTTTCGAGCGACCCGGCGCTCAAGACGCCGGCTCGCTACGTACGCATCAACGCCGTCGGTTCCGAGCGAATGCGGGACGATCTCGCTACCGTCGTGCGGCCGGGTCTCGAGGGGCTGGTGATTCCCAAAGTCGAGACGCCCGGACAGATCGCCATCGTCGAGAATATCCTGGGACGCCGCGAAGTCGAAGCAAAGGTGCCGGGAGGATCCGTGCGCCTGCTGGTCGCCATCGAGAGTCCCATCGGTCTCCTCAACGCCTACGGCATCGCCTCGTCTTCCCGGCGGATTGTCGGTCTCATCTTCGGTGCCGAAGATTTCTGCCGCGAGATGGGGCTTCCCTTGCGACGCGAAGCCGAAGCGAGCGATCTCATCTATGCCCGCTCCCACATCGCGACGGCCGCCGCCGCCGCGCACGTGCAAGCGGTGGATGGCGTGTGGACGGATCTGAAAGATACCGAGGGCATGCGCAGACACGCGCTTCAGGCCCGACGTCTGGGCATGTCGGGTATTTCCATCATCCATCCGGGCCAAATCGACGCGGCCAACGCCGCATTTACGCCGACGCGGGAGGAAATGGAATACGCGGGCGAGGTGCTGCAGGCGTTCGAGGCGGCCCGGGCGCGAGGCGACGGCGCGATCGCCCTGCGCGGGCAACTGCTCGACTATCCAATCGTCGACCGGGCGCGCCAGACCATGGCGCTCGGCAAATCCCTGGGCGTCCCCGGGGCATGACGTCTGACGGAGGACTCCATGGCCGTGAAACCAGGTTGGGAAGGGCGGTACTTCGAGGATTTCGAAGTGGGCGACATCTATCGCTGCCGTCTCGGACGCACGCTGACGGAAGCGGACAACACTTGGTTTACGTTACTCACGAATAACACGAACCAGATCCATTTCAACACCGAATACGCCAAACGTACGGAATATGGCCGGCCGCTGATCAACAGCGCCCTCACGCTCGCCATCGTCGCCGGGATGGGCGTCGCCGACGTGAGCGAAAACGGCTTTGCACTCGGCTGGGACCAGATCGAGTTGCCCCATCCGCTGTTCGCGGGCGACACGCTCTATTCGGAATCGGAAGTCCTCGAGAAGCGCGAGTCCAGGTCCAAGCCGCAATTGGGGATCGTCAAGGTGCGCACGCGCGGCATCCAGCAGGAGGGCAAAGTCGTCATCAGTTACGCTCGCAGTGTCATGGTGTGGAAGCGCGCCCATGCACCGAACAAGGATCTCTTTCCCGAGGTCAAATCATGATCACTGACGCTCCGGCGAGCCGCTCCGCACTCACCGGCGTGCGCGTGCTGGCGCTGGAAACGTCTTTGTCGGGCCCGCATTGCACCAAGCTGCTCGCCGATTTGGGTGCGGAGGTGATAAAGATCGAAAAGCCGGGCGTCGGCGACGTCGTGCGTGGCTGGGACTCTGCCGTCAAGGGTCTTTCCTCGGGCTATGTCTTTGCCAATGGCAATAAGAAGAGTCTTGCCATCGACGTGAAGGCCGCGGCGGGCGTCGCTGCCGTCAAATCGCTAGCCGGGCACGTGGATGTCTTCCTCGAAAACTTCGCTCCGGGGGTGGCGGAACGGCTGGGCCTTGGCGACGAGGAGCTTTGCAAGGCCAATCCACGCCTCATTTACTGCTCGATTTCAGGTTATGGGCAGGACGGCCCGTACCGCGATGTGAAGGCGTACGACCTGCTCATCCAGGGGGAGGCTGGAATGATCGCGACCACCGGCTATCCCGACAAACCGGCGAAAGTCGGTGTTTCGATCACTGACCTGACCTCATCGATGTACGCGGCCGTGGGAATTCTCGGCGCACTGTACGAGCGCGAAAAGACGGGGAGGGGCCAAGTCCTCGACATTTCGATGTTCGAATCGGCCGTGTCGTGGCTCGGCTACTTTCCGCACCATTACTGGCACAAGGGGGAAGAGCCGGAGCGCGTCGGCATGCGCCATCATTACATCACGCCTTACGGTCCGTATCTTGCGGCGGATGGCCAGTACGTGAATCTCGCCGTCGCCACGGAGTCCGATTGGGAGATCTTCTGCCGCCAGGTGATCGAGCGGGCGGAATTGCTCGAAGATTCCCGATTTCGTTCGCCCGAGCTCAGACGCAAGAACCGAGCGGTCCTGGAGGAGCTAATCGAGCGCATCTTCCTGCAACGGGGGCACGAGGAATGGTTGCGCAGGCTTGCCGATGCGCGTTTGCCCTATGGCCGCGTCAACGGGATCGCTGAAGTGCTTGACCACCCTCAAGTCTCCGCACGCCAATTCATCCGCAAAGTAAATTCACCCGTGGGGCCCATACCCATCGTCTGGAGCCCATTGCGTCTCTCCGATAGCGCACAGCCTGCTGGCCGAATTCCCGCGCTGGGGGAAGACACCGAACCGCTGTTGCACGAATTGGGCTATACCGATGCAAACATCGCTCAGTTCCGGCGCGACCGGGTGATCTAGGAACGCTCGATGGCCGAGCCGCCACGGAGAATCGCGATCATCGGCGCTACGGGCAAGCTCGGCGGCGCGCTCGCCCGGCGACTGTTGAAGGCCGGCGAAAGCGTCATCATCGGCTCACGCGACGCCACGCGGGCTCAAGCCGCTGCCTCGGCGCTCGAGAACGAGACGCGGCGCAAAGTGGCAGCCGGATCAAACGCAGAAGCCGCCGCCGCTGCAGACATCGTGATCGTCGCAGTGCCGTTCGCAGCACAGAAAGCGACACTTCGTGAAATCGCGGCGCACGTTTCGGGCAAGATCGTTGTCGATACGACCGTGCCGCTGGTGCCGCCTAAGGTCATGCGCGTACAACTTCCAGCGGAGGGAAGCGCAGCACAGATCGCCTCGGGCCTCCTCGGCGCGGGCACGAGGGTCGTATCAGCGCTCCACAACGTGTCTGCACAGAAACTCGCGACCGATGAAAAGATCGATTGCGACGTGCTCGTGTTCGGCGACGACCCCGAGGCGCGCGATGCCGTCATTCGCATCGCCGAGTGCTGTGGGCTGCGCGCTCTGCACGCCGGCCCGCTCGCCAACTCGGCGGCAGCCGAGGCGCTGACGTCGGTCCTGATATTCATGAACAAGCGCTATGACGTCGATGGCGCCGGCATCCGAATCACAGGCGCTCTGACTCATCCATCGCGGAGGCCTTCGTGAAGGTCTGTGCGATTGTCGCGGCGCGCTCGAGGGGCGCGAAGAGCCGGCTCTCGTCCGTCCTTTCGCCGGATGGCCGTGTTGCGCTCGCCCGCTCGATGCTCAATCAGGTGCTTCGTTCCGTGCGAGCCGCGCGCGGCATCGATCACATCGTGCTCGTGACGACGGATGAAGAAGGGCCAGTGCCCGCGGGCGTTGAGCAGATTCGCGACGCGGGCAAGGGTCAGTCCGCGGCCGTCGCGGCGGGACTCGCGCACGTCGCCGGCACGGCCGACGCAGCGATCGTACTCGCCGCCGATACCCCGAACACCTCGCCGCAGGAAATTGAGCAATTGATCGCGGCCCTGGCGGATCGCGACGTCGTCGTTGCCCGCGACCGGCGCGGCGAGGGCACCAACGCACTGGGGCTGCGTCTTCCCGCGCGCATCCGGCTGCAATTCGGTGCACCGAGTCTGACGGCACATCTGCGCTCGGCCGAAGAGCTGGGCGCGCGGACCGCGATCGTCGAGCTGCCAGGCCTGGCTCACGACATCGACCTGCCAGAGGATCTCGTGGATGAGCCGTTGCCGCGCGAAACCGCATTGCGGTTGGTGGGGGATGGCAATCTGGCGGCGATGATGAAACGCGCCTCGGCGCTGGCGCTGCAGGGCTTTGGCCAGCGGGTCGGTTATTCGCGCAAGGTCTTCATCCCACTCACTCAGCTCTGCCGCGATGTCTGTCATTACTGCACCTTCGCTGCTCCAGCACCGAGGCGCGCACGAGCTTTTCTGTTACCGGAAGAAGTGTTGAGCCTCGCACGCGCGGGTGCGAACGCTGGCTGCAGCGAAGCGCTGTTCACCTTGGGCGACAAGCCCGAGCTGCGCTACGCGTTCGCGCGCCAGGAGCTCAAGAGCCTGGGTTTCGCGACGACCCTCGAGTATCTTGCGCATTGCGCGCGCCTCGTGTTCGAGCAGACGGGTCTGCTGCCACACTTAAATCCGGGTGTCATGCAGCAAGCCGATTTTGCAGCCTTGCGGCCCGTGTCGGCCTCGATGGGGATCATGCTGGAGACGAGCGCGCCGCGGCTCATGGAACCCGGGATGCCGCATCACCGCTCGCCCGACAAGCATCCGGCGCTACGCATCGCGACGCTGCGCGCCGCCGGGGAAGCGGCCGTGCCATTCACGACGGGTCTGCTGGTCGGAATCGGTGAAACACGGGCTGAGCGCATCGAGACGCTGCTCGCCATTCGCGACCTTCACGAGGAGTTCGGCCACGTCCAGGAACTGATCGTCCAGAACTTCCGCGCCAAGCCCGGTACGCGAATGGCGCGCTATCCCGAACCGCCGCTCGAAGAGCTGCTCTGGACGATCGCCGCTGCGCGCCTCGTCTTCGGTCCATCGATGTCGATCCAGGCCCCACCCAATTTGAACCCCGCGCAACTGCCGGCACTGATCAGCGCCGGCGTCAATGATTGGGGTGGCGTATCGCCGGTCACGCCGGATCATGTGAATCCGGAAGCGCCCTGGCCCGAAATCACCGCGCTCGAGCGCGAAACACGGGCCGCGGGGCGCTGGCTCGTGCAACGGCTGCCGATCGTGCCTGCCTTCGCAATCGACGGCCAGAGATGGCTTGACCCGGCACTTCGAACCGCGGCGCTGCGCCGGATCGATGCGCAGGGCTATGTCCGCGAGGACGCCTGGACAGCAGGTTCCGGATCACCGCTACCCGCTCGTTACAGCCGGCTGCTGGATAGAAGGGCAGAGCGCGTGCCCGCGTCCCGCTCAGTGCGGGCGGTGCTCGAGCGTGTTCGAGAGGGCAAGCCGCTGGATGAACAGCACACCGCCCAGCTCTTCGCGGCGGATGGCGCTGATTTCACGGCGGTCGTGCAACACGCCGACGCCTTACGCGAGGAGGCAGTCGGCGAAGCTGTCAGTTATGTGGTGAATCGGAACATCAATTACACCAATATCTGCAGCTACTCCTGTGGCTTCTGCGCGTTTGCCAAGGGTCGCAGTGCCAGGTCGCTGCGCGGGCCCGGCTACAATTTCGACCTCGACGAGATCGAACGACGAGTTGCCGAAGCTGCCGAGCGCGGCGCGACCGAGGTTTGCCTGCAGGGCGGTATCCACCCGCGCTACACGGGCCAAACCTACCTGCAGATCGTCCGGGCGGCCGTGCGCGCTGCGCCCGGTATTCATGTGCACGCGTTCTCGCCGCTCGAAATCTCTCACGGCGCTGCCACTCTGGGCCTGCCACTGGCCGAATACTTGTTCCACCTGAAGGAGGCGGGCCTGAGCACGCTGCCGGGCACCGCTGCCGAGATTCTTTGCGACGACGTGCGTGCAGTGATCTGCCCGGACAAGCTGACCTCAGCCGAATGGCTCGAGGTCATGCGCGCGGCGCACGAGACCGGGATCCGCAGCACCGCTACGATCATGTTTGGGCATGTCGAGCGGCCCAAACACTGGGCGAGACACCTGCTGGCGATCCGCAGCCTGCAGGAGGAAACCGGCGGCTTTACGGAATTCGTGCCGTTACCGTTCGTGCACATGGAGGCGCCCTTGTGGCGAGCCGGCCGTGCCCGCTCCGGGCCGAGCTTCCGCGAGGCGATTCTGATGCACGCGATCTCCCGAATCGTGCTGTACCCGCTGTTCCCGAACATTCAGACTTCGTGGGTCAAGATGGGCCGGCAGGGTGCGCTCGCGGCGCTCGCCGCGGGGGCCAACGATCTGGGCGGCGTGTTGATGGACGAGTCGATCACGCGCGCCGCGGGCGGTGTCAACGGCCAGAAGATGGACGCGAAAGACATGCAGCTCGCGATCCGTTCGATCGGTCGCGTGCCGCGCCAGCGGACGACTTTATATGAAGATGCTCTTCGACCCGCGCGGAAACACGTCGCGGCCGTTTCGGCCTGAACGGCTGGCGACGCCCCCGTCCGTCAGCGTCGACGCAGACGTGTCGCGGGCTGATCGTTTGCAGGCTGCAGCATGCATACCGACAGCCAACGGCTGAGATTCACGGTTACGGGCATTTCGGATCTCGACGAGATCCGCCCGGGGGATGATCTTGGCGTACTCCTGGCCGCCGCCCTCGGCCGGCTGAATGTACGCGTTGGTGCACACGATATTCTCGTCGTGGCGCAGAAGATCGTCTCCAAGGCGGAAGACCGGTTTGTCGATCTCGCCACGGTCGAAGTCTCGGAGCGCGCTCTGGAGCTCGCCGCGGTGACGCGCAAGGACCCGCGCCTGGTCGAGCTCGTGCTCTCGGAGTCAAGCGAGGTCTTGCGCGCCAAGGCCAACGTCCTGATCGTGCGCCATCGACTCGGCTTCGTCATGGCCAATGCCGGCGTTGATCGCTCGAATGTGGGTGGCCGTGACCGCGCTTTGCTCCTGCCGCGGGATCCAGATGCATCCGCCGCAATGCTCCGCACATCCCTCGAGGCCCGCCTCGGCATCACCATCGGGATCGTGGTGGCGGACAGCTTTGGCCGCGCATGGCGCAACGGCGTAACCAATGTCGCACTCGGGGCCGCGGGGCTACCTGCGCTGATCGACCGCCGGGGCGAGCTCGATCGCGATGGCCGAACGCTCGAGGTCACGGAGATCGCGTTCGCCGATCTGGTCGCATCGGCCGCCGGGCTCGTCATCGGTGAAGCGGCGGAGAGCTGCCCCGCGGCGATCGTGCAGGGCCTTTCCTGGCACGCGCCAACCGTGCCTGCGAGCGCGCTCATTCGGCCGCTATCAGAAGATCTGTTTCGATGAGCCCGCAGGCATGAGTGAAGGTTCCGTCGTGGTGCTCACCGGCGGGATTGGGGGTGCCAAGCTCTGTCGCGGGTTGCAGCGCGTGCTCTCGTCCGGCTCCTTGTCGGTGATCGTCAATACCGGGGACGATTTCGAGCACCTCGGCCTGCGGATATCGCCGGATGTGGACACGACGCTCTACACGTTGGCAGGTCTCGCAAACCCGGATCTCGGCTGGGGCCGGTGTGACGAGACCTGGACCTTCATGCGCGTACTCGAGACGCTCGGGGGCGAGACCTGGTTCAGATTGGGCGACAGTGATCTTGCCCTGCACGTCGAACGCACCCGCCGGCTTGCAGCGGGAGAAAGCCTGAGCACGTTCACGGCCGATGTTGCCCGACGTTTCGGCGTCAGCGCGCGCATCCTGCCGATGAGCGACGATACCGTGCGCACGATCGTGACGACCCCCGCGGGGGAGCTCAGCTTCCAGGAGTACTTTGTGCGTGCGAGCTGTCTTCCTGCGGTCAGGAGCTTGCACTTTGCGGGCGTCGATGACGCGCGGATTCCGGCGGGCATCAACCAGGTGCTTCGCGACGCAGAACTGCGCGCCATCGTCATCGCGCCATCCAATCCGTACCTCAGCATCGATCCCATCCTTGCACTTCCAGGCATGCGCACAGCGCTGCGGGCCGCCGGCGTACCGATCATTGCGGTTACACCCATCGTCGGCGGCGTCGCCGTCAAGGGTCCGACAGCGAAGATCATGACAGAGCTTGGGCTCAGTCCCTCGCCGCTCGCCGTGGTCGAACACTACGACGGTTTGATCGATGGTTTTGTACTTGACGCAGGCGATGCGCGAATCGCTCCGCGCCTCAAATTGCCCACTCGGCTCTGCGACACGCTCATGTCGACGCTCGAGGACCGTGAGCGTGTCGCGCGCTGCGCATTGGAACTCGCCGCCACGCTGCACCCGCGACGCGCGTAGCCCCCAATGGCTGGCAGCCCGGTTCGTCTGTACGCCCCGGAAGTCCGCTTTGGTGCGGCGATTGCTTCTTAGCCTCAAATGGGATGAGCAGCCGACCCCTGAGAAGGTCAAGAATGCCAATTTGCCAGTCTGTTGCGCGCCGATTCGGCCATCGGCGCCGGCAATTCTCGCGTCTAGCGTGTTGATTTATCTGGTCGGGGTGACAGGATATGAACCTGCGACCGCTACGTCCCGAAGGATTAGAAACCGGTCAGAAGGAAATCGATTGCAGAAAGAATCATCTGACGTTGTTCTGCGACGCTCCCGGCAACCGCGCCGAGATCCGACCTGGAGATGCCCGCCAACTGCGGAGTCAGGAGGAGATAGTCTTCGCCCTCGAACGAGATCGCCGGCATCAGGTGCTCTATCGGCTTCCGCGCGAGCGCTGCCCCCTTGCCGAGCGGAATGACAGCCCGTGTCTGCATATCCTCCAGGAGATCTGTTTGCACATCCACGAGAAAGGGGAGAGCGCCCTTCGTGCGCGGATTCTTGTTCCGGTACACGGTGAACTGGCGCACTAGAAGGTCCGCACGTCGTCCGAGAATGTTCCATGCTTCTCGACGTGCTGGTTATAGGCTGCGATTGCCTCACGATTGGCACGACGCCACTTCTTGCGCCGTACCACAGCAAGCTCCTCGGTCAGTGCTCGCTCGAGAGTTGCGGAGAGATTGACGCCGGCCTGGCGCGCGGCGGCGAGCAGATCGCTGCGAACGCTGACGTTGGTGGCGCGTTTCGGCGCTGTCTGTCGACTCTGGCGCGGCATTGGATTGTCCCGACTGGAAACCAGGGTGCGCAGCGTATCGCACATTATCATGCGCATCAATGATGCGCACGGTGATCTGCGTCGCTCGCGCAAGTTTAGAGCTAAGGGCCTTGGCACGTACATCGCCGACCTTTCAGGGGTCGACGGCCGAGTGAGCAAGCTGGGCGCGCATGGCGCGCTCGCTCCAGTGACCCACGAGTGACCAGACAGCCTGGCGCCGAGCCGCTTTGGACCAGGGGGCCGCCCGAAAGCGACCTGCCGCAGCCGACGCGCTCAATCCTGCGCGCTTACGGGATTCGGGCGGGCACGTGCGAGAAACCGCGAGTGATGTTGTTCAACGCGCGTATCGGCTCGCCTGTGAGCTCGAAGTGACGAACCCGGGGCGCCAGTGCTCTGAAGACAGCGTGCGCTTCGAGTCGCGCCAGGCCCTGGCCGGCGCAGGCGTGATTGCCCAGACCGAAGCCGAGGTGATCGATCCTGCGACGCATGACATCGAAGCGCTCCGGCTCGTCGAAATGCCGCTCGTCGCGGTTCGCGGAGCCATAGCTCACGATGACGCGAGCGCCCCGAGGGATCACGACGCCGTCGCCGACATCGACATCCTTCGTGGTCACGCGTGAGAAATTCTGGATCGGGCTCTCGATCCTGACGATTTCATGGAACGCGCGCTCGATCAGTGAGGTGTCCGTGCGAAGCCGCTCCCACTCCTCGGGATGCGTGGCGAACAGCCAGACGCCCGTTGCGATCGCGTTGATGGTGGTGTCGAACGCGGCCACCACATAGCCGGCGAGCAGGCCGATCGCGGCTTCGCGTGCAATCTCGCCACGGCGCGCGGCATCGGCAATCGTTGAACCGAAGCCACCCGGGGTGAGCGAGCCCGCGTCGTAGACTTCGGTAATGTCAGTTCGCGGGTTGCGACGGAAGAATCTCGCCAGCGCGTGCCACCTTGATGTGTGCGATTTTCCCGTCACGGAGCAGGTAGTGGACGAAGACGCGTCGGCGAATGGACTCGCCCTTTCTCAGGGGCGCGATCACGAAATCGGCTGCATCCTCGATCGCCGTGAACTGCGTGCTGATGTCCGCGGCGATCCCGTCGTCGTCGGCGATGATCCGATGCACCGAGAGGCTCTCGCGCACCGTCCGGAACATGTTGCGGTAAAAGTCGACGATGCCATTCTTGCCATTGAGCGTGAGGGCCCCCAGCTCGCAGACCACGTCATCGGTGTAGTAGGCACTGAAGCGTTCGAACTCCGCGTTGCTGAAGGCGCGCGTGTAGTCGTTGAACGCCTGGCGTTGCTCGAGGCTGGCGCCCAGCCGGGGAGTGGGCTTCGTCACCCCGACGTCAGCCGGCCAGGTGGCGGCCTTGAGATGGGCCACTTTGCCGTCGCGCAGGTAGTACAGGACGAAAAACTTCACGGTCGTGAACTCGCCCTTGCGCAGAGGCTTGAACAGGAAATCGGGCTTGTCGAGGGTGGCGTGAAAGTCCATGTCGATCTCCGCGAAGATGTGCTGCTCATCCTGCAGCACCACCTGCGCACGGATGATCTCGCGTATGCCGTCATGCGCCCAGTCGAGGAACCTGAGCAGCTCCTCCTTGCCCTGCATGAGGCGCGGACCGCTCTGGAAGATGACATCATCCGTGAAGAATTCACGCACCAGTCTCGCGTCATCGCCGGAGTTGAAGGCCTGAACGTACCTGGCGTAGTCCATGCGGATGTCCCGTTCTGTTCAGATCAGTGGCCGATCTGGCGGCGCGAGGCCCAACTGCCGTGATAGCCGGGCCGCAGCCGTAACGGCAGACGAATGGTCGCGAACGGCCCCTCGTCGAGGCGCAGGGCGTTGAACAGAAACACGTCGGTGCGCATTTCCCGGAATCGCGTGGCAACCTGGATGACGTAGCCGTCACCTTCGGCCGCCGTGTCGGATCGCGGAATGAAGCACGGCTCCTGTACCGAAGTGTCGCTGTCTGCCAGCCACACCTTCGTCTCGCCGGTGGCGTGATCGACATGAGCCACGCTGCTGCGCGCGAAGTCGAAACCGAGGAGCCACCCGTGTCTGTACGGCCCGGTCTGGTAGCGGTGATCCGTTTTTGGAAACTCTCCGATGAAGTCACTCAGGCGTTGCACTGAATCGAAGTTCTCGCGCTTCGACGCCATGTCCACGGTCCAGCGCGTGAGTCGCGAAGCCGCCTTGCTCGGGTCCCACGGCTTACCGCGCTCGTGGAAGAACGGGAACATATTGCCTTCGGCAACCGGCACATCGATGTGCACCTTCGTGCCGTCGTTGAATGCGTTCATGACGTGCGAGCAGAACTGGTTCGGCGCCCTGAACCAGCGGAGGTCGCTTGCCTTGCCGCCGCGCGGCAGCACGCCTAGATGGATATCCTTGGTCGGATCCCAGGCGTAATGCGGTTCGCCGCGTCTGAGTGCCTCCACTCCGACACCGCACACGGGGATGATGGGAAAGATGGCGTAATCCTGCGTCACGCCGAAATCGTGGAGCATGCAGTAGTAGGGCACTTCGAACCACACCTCGTGAGAGATCCTTCGCCACGGGAGGACTGTCTTCGCGCAGCGCGAACAGCGTGCCGTTGAAGACCAGCGGCATGGTGTTGGCGAGATTGCGGCTCTTGCCCTGCACGCTCGGATCATCCGTGAACGGGTTGCGGTACTTGCCGTACAACGCCCGGCCGGCGGCCCGCTCGAGCTTGAAGCGCTCCGTCTGCACGTAGCGATGCCGCAGATGCACGCGGCCGTTCTCGAACAGGAAGCGCGAGATGGCGCCATCGGCGTTGAAGGGCACATCGTCCAAAAACCGCGGCGGATACTGATGGTTCGGAGCCATGCGATAGAACGCGCCGTTCAGATCGCGCGGGATCTCACCGTCGACCTCGAGATCGTGCAGATCGAGCTCGACGCGGCTCGGGGCATTGATGCCCTGGAACATCGGAATATCCGGAAATCTCATGGCCTTCACTCCAGGGGGCTTGTCCTCTCATCGCGCGCGGCGCCGCTTGAGCGGCGGCGCAGCCCGACGCCACGGACGTGCGATCCGGGCTCGAATGAGCTCCGCGGCGGCCAGCCTCCGCGTTTCGGGATGGCACTCATGCCGTTGCGCGCTTGCGAGGAGCTTGCCCAAGCCATTGCGAAGCGCGTTCAGCTCCCCTGCGTTGAGACCCGCCAGCAGCTCCTCTTCGAGCTGCATGGCGATGCGCGTGGCACGGGCCAGGAGCTGTCTGCCGGCGGCGGTGAGACTTATCCGGAGAATGCGCCGGTGCTCGGGACTCTCTTCGCGACTGATCAGCGCTTTGCGCTCGAGCGGCGTGATGATCTCCCCCATGGATTGCGGCCGCACGCCGACACCGCGTGCGAGCTGGGCGGCGGACATCCCGTCGTGCTGATGCAGGCGCAGCAACATGTGGAACTGGGTCGGTGTCAGATCGAACTGGACCAGCGCCACCTCGATGCAGCTGCGTACTGCAAGCTCGGTGCGTTTGAGCAGGTAGACGATGCTCTCGAAGTTATTGCTCATTGGATGGCTTGCAGATGCGGGCTTGGCACGTGTAGGCCAGGTGGCGAACTGCCGGCCTCGGAGTTTCAGTCCTTCACGGGTAACGCCCGGAGCTGATTGACGAGGCCGCGGCGCTGATCTTCGAATGCCCCGCGTCCGGGCGGAACGTCCTGGTTGCGCGGAAAGGCCGCATCGAGCATCTCGTAGAGCTCGCGCACTTCGTCGCGAAACTCCGAGTGAGTGAGGATGTAAGGCGCGTTGTTGCGGATACCCTCGACGACGAAGGCGCCGAGCTCCACGGGGTCCATCCACGATGCCGTCATCTCTCTCGCAGCAGCCCGGGCCGCCTCATCGGGCGCGCTCGCCTCGACGATCCGCGTGCGCGTGCCGCCCGGAAACAGACACGACACGCCGATCCCGTGGGGCGCGAGAGACATTCGCAACGATTCCGTGTAACCGCGTATCGCGAACTTCGCCGTCTGATACGCGCCCAGACCCGGTAGCGGCAGCGGGACGATGCCCGCCATCGATGAGGTATTCACGATGTGCCCGCCCTCGCCATGGCGGAGGATCAGCGGCGTGATGATCTTCACGCCATTCACGACTCCACCCAGGTTGACGCGCAGCGCGCGATCCCATGCTTCAAAGTCCGGATCGTGCGTATCGCCACCGCCACCCACACCGGCGTTGTTGCAGAGGACGTGGATCTTGCCGAAAGCACGCAGGGCTTCAGCGGCGGCGGCGCGCACCTGGTCGCGATCGCCGACGTCCGCGTGCACGAAGTGCACGTCGCTGCGCCCGGCGAGCGCCTGCTGCACCTCATCCAGGTAGTTGCGGTTGAAGTCGACGACTACGACTTTCATGCCGAGCTTCAGAAAGTTCTGGACCATTCCGTAGCCGATGCCGCTGGCGCCACCGGTCACGAACGCGACCCTGCCGGAAAAGATCTTCATGTGATGACTCCTGCAGTGAGAGGCGGATGCGCCCGAGGCGCCCCGCACGTCTGCTACTGCTCAGCGCGCCTCACCGGTGAACGTGCGCAGGGCCGGATTCGTCCTGTTCGGCATGGCAAGGGCCGCCTGCACGCCTGGCCGCGCATTCATGCGCGCAACCCACGCCACGAGCCGCGGCGCGCGCTTCTCCACGTTCATCTCCGGAAACATCCGCTGCACGGCCATTCCGCACATGGAGTAGAAATTGATGTCCGCGAGCGTGTACAAGCTGCCCGCAAGCCACGCTGTTTGCGCCAGCTGCTTCTCCACTTTGTCCACAGCCACCTCGATCTTGCGCGTGGCGTTGGCAAGATCCGGTTCGCTGAAGCCGGAACGGGCCGTGCGCCACTTCTCGCGCTGCTCGTAGAGCGGAATCCGCGCCACCAGCCTCTCGAACTCGCCTGCCTCGATCGAGCGCGCGATCACTCCGACCATGCGGTGCCAGCCGTGAATGGAGACGTAGTTCATCACGTGCTCGTCGACGAACTTGTTCCAGTAGCGCATGCGCGCCTTGCCCACAGGATCGGGCGGCCGCAGCGCGGGCGCCTCCGGGAAGGCGTCTTCGAGGTACTCGCCGATGACGGTGGTGTGCGTGATGATGACGCCGTCGTGATCGAGCACCGGCACCTGGCCTTCGGGATTGATCGCGACGAACCAGGGCTCGTGCTGCTCGAACTTGTGCAGATCGACATACACGCTCTCGAACTCGAGGCCCTTCTCCTTGAACGAGAGCAGCGCTTTCAGGGAGTTGGCGGCGGGCTCGGCGTGGTAGAGCTTCAGCATGACTGGTCCCCTTGCAAGTGAGTTGGTTCCTGGCGCCGGGCTGCGGGCCTCAGCCCTTGTGGGCGGAACCGCCGGGGCGCCCCGCCAGCATTGCGACGAGCGCCGGGTCGAGCTTCTCGGGCATCGCCGCGATGATCGCTGCGTGGCGAGCCTCGGCCATGGGCCGCCATTCGCCATGCGTGATGATGTATAGCTCATCATTGCGGACAGCATTCAGCACCAGCGCGCCCACGTCCGCAGGTTCCATCATGCTCGGAAACGGCACCCTGGTTGCTCCGGCTTCCTCGGCCTCGCGGAACGCGTCACCCACGCCGAACTTCGCGGGGCGATTCCTGGAGACCTCGTAAATGTTCGTCCTGATGGGTCCGGGGCACAGCACGGAGACCCCGATGTTCTCCTGCTTGAGCTCCCCGCGAATGGTTTCGGAGATCGCGATGACCGCCGCCTTGGCTGCGACGTAGATGACGAATTGCGCCGGCATTGGAACGAGTGCGGCGAGCGAGGCCGTGTTGACGACGTGCCCTCCTTCACCATGGGCGCGGATGTGTGGCAGAAAAGTCTGCAGCCCGTTGACGACGCCGCCGAGATTGACGGCCAGCCCGAAATCCCAGTCCGCATAGGTGATGCCCGTGAACGGGCCCTGGATGCCCACGCCGGCGTTGTTGACGAGGACGTGCAGCTTCCCGAACACACGCTCGGTTTCGTCAGCCGCTGCTGCCATCGCCGCCCGGTCCGTGACGTCGAGGCGAATCGCGTGGACGCTCCGCGATTGGCCGCGCTCACGAAATTCCGCGAGCGCGCTGTCCAGGTGATCCTGGCGCAGGTCTGCAAGCACCACTTTCATGCCGGCATTCACGAAGACGCCGGCAATGCCCAGTCCGATACCGCTGCCGCCGCCGGTTATCAAGGCGACTTTGCCTGGAATGTCTTTCATTCTTTGATCCCCCTCTGTGTGCAGATCGCCGGTCGCGGCTTGGCACGTGCTCCGACTGCGTATATAAGGGAACCTGTCAAAGAATGGCAAGCGCCAAGCGTTGGCAGAGTCATCGCACAGGGTTCCTGACGCGTGCTACAGGAAGGGGAGGCGGGCAGTCGGATGAAGGCCCGGGGATTCGAGTATCAGTTCCGTCCGCCGCTGGCGGCGCCCGAGGCGCGCGGAGCCGACCCACCGCATTATCGACGCTCGACCGATCTCGGGATGATCATCGAGCGCGATGTTGCCGTGAAACTGCGGGACGGCGTGACCATTCATGTCGACGTCTTCAGGCCAGAGGGCGACGGGCGCGCCGCGCCGATCATCGGCTGGGGTCCCTACGGCAAGCACGGTCACACGCGCTATGCCGCCATCTTTCCCAACTCCGGGGTCGATCAGAGCGCACTGTCGGTTTACACCGCATTTGAAGCGCTGGATCCCGCATGGTGGGTGCCGAAGGGCTACTCGATCATCAATCCAGATCCGCGCGGAACCTGGTATTCCGAAGGTCGCGCCACCTACGTTTCGCCCGAGGAGACGCGCGATTTCTACGACCTCATCGAATGGGCGGGCACCCAGCCGTGGTCGAATGGCCGGGTCGGCCTCTCCGGCGTCTCGTATCTCGCGGTCATGCAATGGTTCGTCGCGGCCGAACATCCGCCCCATCTTGCTGCGATCAACCCGTGGGAAGGGTGGTCCGACACGTACCGCGAAGTGGCGCGGCACGGCGGCATTCCGGAAACGTATTTCTGGCGCTATCTGCCGGGTCGGTGGGGGCACTCGACGACAGAGATCGAAGACCTCATGGCCGAGGATGCAGAGCATCCCTTCTTCGATGCGTTCTGGGCCTCGAAAGCCGCGCAGCTCGAGAAGATCACGGTGCCGGCATTCATCGTCGCGAGCTGGTCGGACCAGGGGTTGCACACGCGCGGTACTCTGGAAGGCTTCAAGCGCATCGCCTCCGAGCACAAGTGGCTCGAAGTGCAC
>DATBVX010000105.1:0-3502 GCA_036515135.1 Steroidobacteraceae bacterium | reverse complement strand
CTCGCCAGTTCGACACGCGCAGCTCTTTGCCGTGTTGGCCGCCGCTCTGCTACTTCCGCCAGCCATAAATGCCCAGCCCGATGTAGAACAGTTGCAGCAGGGCCTGTTGATACAGCGCGAGCTCGAAAAAGATTCCGCAATAGATCCCCGTGCTGAGGATCGCACACGGCCAACACCAGATGATCTGACGTGCAGCCAGCACCACGTACGCTACGGCGAGCACGGCCGCGACCGCCTCGATGGGCGACCAGTTGCCGAGCTCGCCCAAGAGCGTTTCCACGGATCAAACCGGCGCCATCGGCCCGAGGATCTTCATGACGAACACTGACTTTGGACTCGATTCGACACTGCGGCCGATCTCGAGCGTCAGCGTCCGCATCACGTGGTGGTACTCGCCGAACACCTGTGTGCTCATGCTGTTGGTGATGACCTTGAGATCAGCGTGCGAATTGAGCCGTTCGATGAACGCGGCAATCGGCGGAATGAATTCGTCGCGCAGGGGATAAAGAGAGAGCTCAACTGCTACTTCCATGATTGGGGCACCTCAAGACCCCCTCACCCCAACCCTCTCCCCAAAGGGGAGAGGGGGCTCCATCCCCTCTCCCGCTTGCGGGAGAGGGTCAGGGTGAGGGCGCTTATTGAAATCGCCACTCCGCCGTCACGCCGATCTGGCGCGGATCGCCGGCCTGCGTGTAACGCCGCGGCGGAAAGTCAGGTGGCTCGTTGCCGAAAAAGAAACCGAGCTGGCTGTAGTCGTCATCGAATACGTTCAGGCCCCACAGGTACACAGCCCACTTCTCTGCCTCGTAGCCCGCCTTCATGTTGACGAGCGTGGCCACCCGTGCCCGTTCGTCGTGACTTGCACTGTAGTAGAAAGCATCGCGTCCGGTCACATCGGCGCGCACCATGAATCCGAACGGATGGCGCCAGGTGGCACCGAGCGAATACTGGTACGCCGGCGCGTACGATTGCTCGCGCCCGTCCAGATCGCGATCACCGTACTGGTAGTCGATGTAGTAGCTGTTCAGAAGCCCGAGCGCGGCCTCGACCACGACTTGATCCGAAGCGCGCCAGCGAACGTTGCCCTCCAGCCCGTAGTTGCGGCCCTTGGCAGCGTTGTCGGTGTAGAAGACGAAGGTCAGGGGGTCATTCGGATCGAGCTGGAACGACGTGTCCACCTGTTGGTCGTGCCGTTCCATGTAGAAGAGATTGACGCTGGTCTCGAGACGGCCGCCCCTCCACGAAGAACGCAGTCCGGTTTCGAGGTTCCAGAGATACTCAGGATCGTACTGGCGTCGTTCCGGGGTCACCGCCGCGCCGATGTTGAATCCGCCCGACTTGTAGCCGCGGGTCAGGCTCGCGTACCAGCGTTGCGTATCGCTCAGCGCGACCGTCCCCGTGAGATGGCCGCCCAGCATCTCGTCCGATGGATCGAAAGTCGCGCCGTCCGAATCACGGTAATCCGCCTCGCGCCGTTCAACTCGCAGGCCGAGCGAAAGGTCGATCCGCCGCGCAATGCGCCAGTCTGCCTGGCCATAAAGCGCGTAGCTGGTCGATTCGAAGTCGCTGGCCAGCGTGCGCTCGGTCACGTCCGTGAGATAAACGCCCTGATCGAGCTGATCATTGCTCTCTTCCAGGCGGCGAAGGTAGATCCCACCCACCCATGCGACATTTCTGTCGTCGTCGAGCGCGGGCGATTCGAGACGCAGATCCTGTGTCAAAGTCTGCCGATCGCGCGCGATTCGGGAAACGAAGTCGTACGGCACGCCCCAGAAGGCATCGTTACCCCAGTCGCCATCGAAGCCGAAGTGGATATCCGAGTCGGCGAACGCGGTGGTGCTGCTCGCCTCGAAGCGCTCGCCGCGGTAGCGAGCCACGAGCGACCCACCGAGAGTGCGCTGCGCATCGCGACCCGGATCGTCGGATTGCGTCACGCGCGAATTGTCGATTGCGAACGCGTCGTAGCCGTTGTCCAGATCGATCCAGAGTGCGGTAAGCCCGAGCTGCACGCGTTCGGCGGGCGCGAATTGCAATCGGGCCCGGCCAGTCAGTTCGTCGCGGACATTGGTGTCGTCTCGCCCGAGAAACGCGTTGTCGCGGAATCCGCCGCTCTCGAACTTCTGAAGCGCAACGCGAAAGGCGCCCGTCTCGGTACCCCCGATCGCGCCGCCCAGCACCGCGCCCAACCCCAGAGCGTTGTCCTGACCCCCGGTTGCCTCCGTGAGAATCTCGAATTCACGGTCGGGCGCGCGCGTCTGGAGTTTGATCAGCCCACCCAGGGCATTTGCGCCGTAACGCGTCCCTTGCGGCCCGCGAAGCACCTCCACCTGTTCGACGTCGAACAGCGTCGCCGCCATACCGACACCGCTCAGGTCGATGTCATCGATCAGAAAGCCGATGGACGGATTCGGGGCACCCTGGTATTGCTCGAGATCGCCGACTCCGCGCAGCTGGAAGTAACGGGGACGCGAACTCCCCGCAGCCCAATTGAGATTCGGAACGAGGCCGAGCACGTCCTGAAAGTGCTGCACGCCAGCATCGGTGAGCGCGCGACCGTCCAGCACCGTGATGCTTGCCGGCACTTCCCGGAGGTCTGTTTCGCGCCACGTGGCCGTCACCGTGATCTCGCCGAGCAGCTCGTCGGGGCCCGCGGGCACGGTGGTTTGGGCGAATGCGGCTCCAGCGGCCATCAGCAGGCCGAACATCGCGATGTATCGATCAAACACGTCAGATCCCTCCTCGGGAGAGATCCGGGTCATCTGGGCTAGAGATTCACAGGGTTCGAGTGCTCAACCTGCTCCCTACGCCGGTGTTAACCGGATCAGGTTCAACGGGTTCGCTGATGAGCCGAAGCGGGCCGTCAGCATCTCAGGTCCATTCAGACCACCCCAAGGTCGGCGCGAATTATACAAGCTGGACCTTGACAGCAGAAGCGCGATAACGGAAATACCGGTTCCGGTGCCAACCTTTGCGGGGCTCGCTCGATGGCCAAACGTTCTTACCGCGTATTCCAGGTCGATGCCTTCACTCGCACGCTGTTCGCGGGAAATCCCGCCGGCGTGGTGCTCGATGCAGACGACCTGACCGACACCGAGATGCAGCAGATCGCGCGTGAGGTCGGGCGCGGCGATACGGCGTTCGTGCTCGCCCCCTCGGGTGCGGATCACGATCTGCGCATGCGCTTCTATACGCCCAAGTGCGAGGTGCCGTTTGTCGGTCACGCCACCCTTGCCGCCCATTTCGTTCGCGCGGCGCTGGCAACGCCCCCCTCCCGGCCGCTGCGCCAGTTATCGGGAACCGGAATCATCGAAGTCGACGCGCATCGGAAGGACGCCACGACCGAAATCGGCATGCGTATGCCGGTGCCGAAAGCCGTGCGGGGGCTCGAATCGCAGGAACTCGAATCGTTGCTGGATGCGCTCGGGGTGAGCCACGGCGACCTGGACCCGCGCACTCCATGCGAGATTTATGCCACGCGCAACGCTCGCTTGCTGCTCGGATT
>DATBVX010000104.1:0-13855 GCA_036515135.1 Steroidobacteraceae bacterium | reverse complement strand
ACCGTGCCATCGACGGGGCTGACGACCGCACGAGGAGCGGTATCGATCGGGCGCGCATCGGAGCGCAACGCGCGCGTGAAGAATTCATTGAAGCTCGCGTAGGCCTGAGGGTCGCTCTGCTCGGCCTCAGCGAGATCGACGGCGAATCCCTTCAGGAACTGGCCAATCAGCAGGTTCTTCCAAGGACCGAGGGTGCTGCGCGCGGCGAAGTACACCACGTGCGAGAGCAGATGCTGCGGCAATACGTATTGCACGCCAACGAAGGCGCGCTGGCGAAAGGTCGCGCGTGCGGCGAGTCCGGTCACGGTCCTGGAACCTGGCTTACCTTCAGCCGCGGCCCAGCATGCGCAGATAATCGGCTGCGAGCCGTTCGGCGCTGTGGGGTGGCGAGAATACGGCGGCCTCTCGACCCTCCGGGTCGAGCAACAAGATGAACGCCGCATGATCGACCATGTAGTCGCCGCCACTCAGCGGAATTTTCTGATGCGCGACGCCCAGACCCGCGGCAAATTGATCGATCGCCGCGCTCGGTCCGGTCACGCCGATCACTGAAGCGTCGAAACGCGCCACGTAGGCGGCCAGCGTCTCCGGCGTATCGCGCTCGGGGTCGACCGAAACGAGGACGATCTGGGGGACCTCGCCGGCGTCCAGCTCGCCCAGTCGCTTGCGGACATCGACCAGGGTCGCCAGGGTAGCGGGACAGACAGCGGGACAATGCGTGAAGCCAAAGAACATCAGTGTCCAGCGACCCGTGACCGCATCGCGCTCGAATGGCTGACCCTGGTGCGAAACGAGCGAGAACTCCGCCAGCTCGCGGGGTGGAGACAGGCGTGTGCCAGTCGCCAATTCGACCGGCGCGTAAGACTGCAGCGATTGCCGGGCCACCCAGGCGCCGGTGGCGGCCGAGATCAGCAGCATGACGACGATGAGGCTGCTTCGGGAGGGCGACATGTGTGAAATTATCACACAGCCATGAGGTCACCGCCGCACACCCGCAGCCTGCCGCGCAAGCCATCAGCATTGACAGTCGGCGCACTCTTGACCAGAAGCGCGCGTCGGCTGGCTCGTGCGCGGCTTTCGTTCGGGCACGGCACCGACAATCCGGTCGATGAAGCGGCGGCACTCCTCTTTCATGCGCTCGGCCTCGATCACGAGGATGCACCGGCCGTCTATGCGCGACCTGTGACGGCGGCGGAGCGACGGCGCGTCGAACACCTCGTCGAGCGACGCATCCGCGAACGTCGGCCGGCGGCCTACCTGACGCGCCGGATGTGGTTTGCGGGACTCGAGTTTTACGTCGATGAGCGCGTCCTGGTACCCCGTTCACCGATCGCCGAGCTGATCGTCGCCAGCTTTCAGCCATGGATCGAGCCAGCGCGCGTCAAGCGTGTGCTCGATATCGGTACCGGGTCCGGTTGCATCGCCATCGCCTGCGCCTGCGCCTTTCCACGCGCACGAATCGATGCCAGCGACATTTCCGTACCTGCGCTCGCGGTGACCCGCCGCAACATCCGCCGACACCGCCTCGTGGGCCGCGTGATGGCGATCCGGGCCGACCTGTTCAGCGGATTGCACGGGCGCCGGTACGATATCATCGTGAGCAATCCTCCCTACGTGGGCGCGAGGGAGCTTAAGGCCTTGCCGGCGGAATACCTGCACGAGCCGGCGATGGCACTGGCGAGCGGGCGCGAGGGGCTCGACGCCGCGTCGAAGATCCTGCGCGGGGCGGCTCGGCATTTGAAGCCCGGAGGAATCCTGGTGGTTGAAGTGGGGAACACGCAGAGGGTGCTCGAGCGGCGCTATCCGACCGTACCGTTCACCTGGCTCGAGTTCGAGCGCGGCGGCGGCGGTGTGTTCCTGCTCACGCGCGAGCAACTCGTGGTGCATGCAGCGGCGCTGGCGGCCCCGCTCGAGTAGGGGCCATGTCCGGTAACACGTTCGGCCAGCTTTTCACGGTCACGACCTTTGGCGAGAGCCACGGTCCCGCGCTCGGCTGCGTGGTCGACGGCTGCCCACCAGGAATGACGCTGAGCGAAGCCGACATTCAGCCGGACGTCGATCGGCGGCGTTCCGGCACGTCGCACTTCACCAGCCAGCGCCGCGAGGCCGACCAGGTCCGCATCCTTTCAGGTGTATTCGAAGGCGTGACTACCGGGACGCCGATCGGCTTGCTGATCGAGAACACCGATCAGCGCTCACGCGACTACGACAAGATCAAGGACCGATTCCGGCCGGGACACGCCGACTACACCTATCAGCAGAAATACGGCCGGCGCGACTACCGCGGGGGCGGCCGGTCATCCGCGCGCGAGACCGTCATGCGCGTCGCCGCCGGCGCAATTGCCCGCAAGTATCTGCGCGAGCGGCTGGGCGTACGGGTCTACGGCTGGCTCGAGCAGATCGGTTCGCTCAAGCTCGAACCCAAGGATCCGGCGGCCGCCGACGACAACGTCTTCTTCTGTCCCGATCCGACCCGGCTGCCGGAGCTCGAAGCGCTCATCTGGAAGCTGCGCGAGGAGGGCGATTCGATCGGTGCGCGCATCAAGGTGATCGCGACCGGCGTGCCTCCCGGGCTGGGCGAGCCGGTGTTCGGTCGCCTCGATGCGGACATCGCGTCCGCCATGATGGGGATCAACGCGGTGAAGGCCGTCGAGATCGGCGCTGGTTTCGCTTGCGTCGAGCAGAAGGGCAGCGGGCACCGCGATGAAATGACGCCGGGAGGCTTTCGTTCCAACCACGCGGGCGGCGTGCTGGGGGGAATCTCATCCGGTCAGGACATCGTCGTCAGCATGGCGTTCAAGCCAACGTCGAGCATCCGGATCCCGGGTGCCACGATCGACCTCGAGGGTCGCGCGATCGAGATCGCCACCACCGGGCGCCATGACCCGTGCGTTGGCCTGCGGGCCACGCCCATTGCCGAGGCAATGCTGGCCCTCGTGCTGATGGATCACTACATGCGACACCGCGCTCAGAACGCCGACGTCGTCTCGAAAACGCCGGTCATTCCCGGTTGAGAGAGTGACTCGCGACGGTTTCCACCTTATCTCCCGCCTTCGATTCGGGTACTGTGGTGGATGGTCCAACAGGAGAGCGGTGGAGTGAGCAGACAGTGGCGAGTCGCCGTCGTAGGAGCGACGGGTTTGGTGGGTGAGACCATGATCCAGGTGCTTGCCGAGCGAAAGTTCCCTGTGAAGGAGCTGTTCCCATTGGCGAGCAGCCGCTCGACGGGAAAGCCGGTCGAGTTCGAGGGGCGCCATTATCGGGTGGAAGATCTGGCCAGCTTCGACTTCTCGCGGGCCGACATCGCCTTGTTTTCCGCGGGCAGCGAGATCTCGGCAGAGTACGCGCCGAAGGCAGCTGCCGCCGGCTGCGTCGTGATCGACAACACCTCGCAGTTTCGTTACGAGGCGGATGTGCCGCTGGTCGTGCCGGAGGTCAATCCGCACGCGATCGCGCAATTCCGCAATCGCAACATCATCGCCAATCCGAACTGCTCGACGATTCAGATGGTCGTCGCGCTCAAGCCGATTCACGACGCGGTCGGAATCGAGCGCATCAACGTCGCGACCTACCAGTCCGTGTCTGGCGCCGGCAAGGACGCGGTCGAAGAGCTCGCCGGGCAGACGGCCGCATTGTTGAATGGCCGTCCAATCACGCCGCGGGTCATGGCCAAGCAGATCGCCTTCAATTGCGTTCCGCAGATCGACAAGTTCCAGGACAACGGCTACACCAAGGAAGAGATGAAATTGTTCTGGGAGACGCAGAAGATCATGGAGGACGAGAGCATCCGGGTGAATGCCACGAGCGTAAGAGTGCCGGTGTTCTTCGGACACTCCGAAGCCGTGCACATCGAGACCCGCCGTAAGATCTCCGCCAAGCAGGCGCGCGAACTGTTGGCCAAGGCTCCGGGCGTCGAGGTCCTGGACGACCAGCGGCCGGGCGGATACCCCACGGCGGCGACCGAGGCGGCCAACCGTGACGCGGTCTACGTCGGGCGCATTCGCGAGGACATCTCCCACGAGCGCGGTCTTGACCTATGGATCGTCGCCGACAACGTTCGCAAGGGCGCAGCGACCAATAGTGTGCAGATTGCCGAGATTTTGGTCAGAGACTACATATAAGCTATAGTGCCGGCCGAAATCAGGGGCCATGTGAGCAAAATCACACAAGCTACTGTACCTAGTGGACTTACAGATCCACGTGTCGCTCTCCACGGAGCCGTGATGACACGCCTACTGCAGCGCCTTTTCGCTCTATTCGTGCTGCTGAGCCCCGCGACCGTGTTCGCTCTCGGGCTTGGCGATATTCGGCTGCATTCGGCTCTCAACGAGCCGCTCAGCGCCGAGATCGAGCTGGTCTCGGCGGCGCCCGATGAGCTGTCCTCGCTACGCGCGAGCCTGGCTACGCGCGAGACATTCACCCGTTACGGGCTCGAGCGAGCGCCGTTCCTCAACAGCATCGAGTTCAAGGTCGGTCGCAGTGGCGACGGCCGCAATATCCTCCAGGTGCGTTCACGCGAGGCAGTCGCCGAGCCCTTCCTGAGCTTCCTGGTCGAAGTGAATTGGTCGCGTGGCCGCCTGCTGCGCGAATACACGCTGCTCCTCGATCCCCCCGTGTACATGCCGGGCGCGGAGCAAGCGGAAGCCGCACCGGTCGCGGCGCCACAGGCGGGAGTTACCGAGACAGAACGAAGCGGCGCCGTGCAACGACCCGTCGAGCCCGAGCCTCAAGTGGCCGAACCGGCTCCGACCGTCAGCCGCACGCCCGAGCCCGCTGTGATCGAAGGATCGAGCTATACGGTGCGCAGCAAAGACACGCTGTGGCACATCGCGAGCAGCATGAAGCCGGGCGCCGCATCCGGCATCAATCGCATGATGATGGCGCTGTACCGGGCCAATCCGGAAGCGTTCGGCGGCAACATCAATCAGCTGCGCGCCGGCGCAATCCTGCGAATCCCCGCGGAAATGGAGTTTGAGAGCATCGCAACCGGCGAAGCCAACGCCGAGGTGCGCCGCCAGTACGCGGAATGGCGCGCGAGCCGCGGTCTTGAAGCCGAAGGCGCTGCACCGAGCGATGCGCGTCTGCGCCTGGTCACACCCGAGCAAGGTGGTGAAGGCGCTGCGCCGGCCACGGCGCCGGGAGCGGAGGCGCAGGCACTGCGTGACCGCGTCGGCCAGCTCGAGTCGCAACTGGAAGAGTCGCGACGGGCGATTGAATTGCGGGACCGGGAGCTGGCACAGCTTCAGCAGCAGCTGGGACAGCAACCCGCGGCGCCGGCGCCCACTCCGGAGCCCACCGCCGAGCCAACGCCCGCGCAACCTGAACCCGAGGCGCCGATTGCAGCCCCGACGGACACAACCGAAGAACCTGTCGCAGAACCTGCGCCAACCGCAGAACCTGAAGTGGCCGAGCCAGCGCCTGCGCCTGCGCCAACGCCCGCGCCGACAACGGAGCCGGCCGGACCCTCGTGGATCGATTGGCTGCTCGAGAACTGGTACTACCCGCTCGCGGCCATCCTGATTCTCGGCGGCATCATTTTTGGCCTGACGCGCCGACGTAATGAACCGGACTTCGCCAGCCTCGGCAACCTCGCCGAGGCGGCGCGCGGCCTGGCGCGAGAGCCGCGGATCGAGCGTGAACCGGTCGCGGCACCGATCCGCACCACCGCCAAGGCGATCGATGACACATTCCTGGTCGAGGAGAGTGGCGAACGCGCTCAGCCCCGGTTCGCGGCGTCCGCGCCGCAACCAGTGCGTGTCGAGAAGGCCAAGCCGGAGCCGGCACGCCGCACCGCCGACGACACCCTGAGTTCAGAGACGGCTATCAATCTCGATCAGGGCGATCCGTTGGCCGAAGCCGACTTCCACATGGCCTATGGCCTGTACGATCAGGCCGCCGACCTGGTGCGCATTGCCATCGATCGCGAGCCGCAGCGACGCGATCTCAAGCTCAAGCTGCTCGAGATCTTCTTTGTCTGGGGCAACAAGGACGCCTTCCTCCAGTCCGCCCGCCAGCTCGCCGAAACGCGGGGCGAGTCGCCCGCGGGCGAATGGGAAAAGATCGCGATCATGGGGCGGCAGATCAGCCCCGACGATCCGCTCTTTGCGGTGGGCAGCGGCCGACCTGGCGCCGCAGCCGCCGATGTCGATCTCAATCTCGAGGGCGGCGAGAACCGCGTCGATCTCGACCTGCTCGGACCCGCGGAGGGTGAACCGGCGGGGGGCATCGATCTCGATCTCGGACACGCAGCCGGCGAAGACGCGACGGCCGATACCGGCGAGTCCAGGGCGCTGAGAGAAGGCGAGGTGGGTCTCGATTTCGTTCTGGATAGCTCCGGGCGACATCGTGATACCAGCGCCACGACCCGTGAGATGACCGCACGCACGATGGAGACGCCGACGATCGAAACCGAGGCCTACGGCGCGGGAGCCGATTCGCCGACGGTGGAGACACCCGGCTTTCGCGGCCGCGATTCGACCACCATCCGTGAAAAGCTCAATGCCGCGATGCTGCGGGATGCGGCACCCCCCGACCAGACAGCGGAGCTGGCGCTCGACGATCTGGGTCTCGAGCTTGATCAGCTCCCGGATGCCGAGGCTGGCTCGCTCTCGGACCTCGAAGAGACCGATCACCCCTCCGACGCGGCCACCCTGGTCGCCGGAATGGACGAGAAATCACGGCGCGCAATGGAGAACGCGGAAGCGCATGCCCGGGCGCGCGAGCTGGAGGCGACCAAGCGGTCGAGGACGCTTACGGGCGACGAAAAGATCAGCCCGACCGGCACCTGGGTGCTGGATGACAAGACGCTGGCAGCGACTGTAGCGCTGCCCGGTTCGGGCCGAGGCGATTCGTCGTCGACGCAAGACCGTGTGCGCGCGCTCGCGAGTGCTGCGGGACGCGGCGCTGGCGAAACGGCCGAGCGCCGGAGACCCGACGTCGAATCGACAGCCGAGCTCGCCGGGCTTGCCGGCGAGGAAATGGATCTCGATCTCGACCGCCTTGAGTCCGCGCTCAAGAGCGACACCGTGAAACAGCAGCGCAAGGGTGCGTCTGCCGAGGATCGGTTTGCCACGGACGTCTTCGGTGCCAAGGACATGGCGGCGACCGATCTCGATCTGGACGTGGGCGAGGTCAAGCGCGATCGCGATCGCGCGCCAACGGGTACGGCGCGCATTCCTGCGGACGAGATGGGGTTGCCGGAACTCGAGCCTGTCACGATGAGCGAGGTCGGCACCAAGCTCGACCTGGCGCGAGCGTATATGGACATGGGCGATCCGGAAGGCGCACGCAGCATTCTCGAAGAGGTCTTGCAGGAAGGCTCCGCAACCCAGAAGCAGGAAGCTCAGCGGTTGATCGACTCGCTCCCCGGCTGAACGCGCCTCGCCCCAAAACGGCGAGGCCAGCCGGAACGCCACGGCACAGGTCCGGACTGCTCCCATGCCCCCGACCACCCGCTGGGCCGTCGGCCTCGAGTACGACGGCACCGCCTATGCGGGCTGGCAGACCCAGGAAACCGCTCCATCGATCCAGTCGGCCTGCGAACGGGCATTTTCGGCGGTCGCCGATCATCCGGTTGCATTGACCTGTGCCGGGCGTACGGATGCCGGCGTCCATGCGATAGCCCAGGTTGCGCATTTCGACACCCTGGCGGCCCGAACGGCACGCTCGTGGGTGTTCGGCGCCAACACCCACCTCGCCGCCGACATGAGCGCGCTCTGGGCGGTTGCCGTGCCGGAGCGCTTTCATGCGCGGTATTCGGCTCTGTGGCGCACGTATCGGTACGTGATCCTCAGTCGCAGCACGCGTCCGGCCATCGATCACCGTCGCGTTTGCTGGATCCACGCGCCGCTCGACGCTGAGCGCATGGCCGCGGCCGCGGCGGCGCTCATCGGCGAACACGACTTCTCGGCGTTTCGCGCTGCGGAATGCCAATCCCGTACTCCGATCCGTCGGGTCGAGTCAATCGACGTCAGACGCGTCGGCGCGTACGTGACGATCGAGATCCGCGCGAATGCGTTCCTGCACCACATGGTGCGCAACATCGCGGGCGTGCTGATTCAGATCGGTAGCGGCGAAGCAGCGGTCGGCTGGGCGAAGGAAGTACTCGAGGGACGCGATCGGCGGCACGGCGGCGTGACCGCACCGCCCAGCGGGCTCTACCTGGTCGGGGTCAGCTACCCAGCGGAATACGGCCTGCCCGATGGCGCAGCCTCGGGTGCCGGCCGGCCATCGATTATGATTCAGACATGACCTGGTTCGAAAAGATCATGCCTTCGCGCATCAAGACCGAGCGGCGCACGCGCTCGGTCCCCGAAGGCCTGTGGATGAAGTGCCCGGCCTGCGACGCGGTGCTCTACCGCGCCGAGCTCGAACGCAATATTCACGTGTGTCCCAAGTGCGGCCACCACATGCGCGTCGGCGCGCGCGAGCGACTGCTCAAGTTCCTCGATCCAGGCTCGGCCAGCGAACTCGCTTCCGGCCTCGAGCCGGACGACCCGCTGAAGTTTCGCGACAGCAAGCGCTACCGTGATCGCCTGCTCCAGGCACAGAAGGCCACCGGCGAAAAGGACGCGCTGATCGTGATGGCCGGCACGCTCAAGGGACTCGAGGTCGTCGCCGCCGCGTTCGAGTTTCGCTTCATGGGTGGCTCGATGGGTGCCGTCGTCGGCGAACGTTTCGTGCGCGCGGTCGAGCATTGCCTGGAGCATCGGATGCCGCTGGTGTGCTTCTCCTCGAGCGGCGGCGCGCGGATGCAGGAAGCGCTCTATTCGCTGCTGCAGATGTCGAAGACGAGCGCGGCTCTGGCGCGTCTCGCCCGCGCCGGGCTGCCTTTCATTTCCGTGCTCACCGACCCCACGACGGGCGGCGTTTCGGCGAGCCTCGCGATGCTGGGCGACATCAATATCGGCGAGCCGCGCGCGCTCATCGGTTTTGCGGGTCCGCGGGTGATCCAGCAGACGGTGCGCGAGACGCTGCCTGAAGGTTTTCAGCGCAGCGAGTTCCTGCTGGATCACGGCGCACTCGACATGATCGTCGACCGGCGCGATCTGCGCGATCGAATTGCGGCGTTGTTGGGAATGATGCTCTCCAAGCCGCCGGTCACGGAGTGAGCGTGCGAGCGCTCGCCCGGCACCGCGACGCCGGTATCTAGTGCCGTGCGGTTCCCGACGCTGCAGGCCTGGCTCGACTGGCAGGAGCGCCTCCATCCGCGCTCCATCGACCTCGGCCTCGAGCGCGTGCGCGACGTCGCCGACCGGCTGGACGTGCGCAAGTTCGAGTGCCCGGTCATCACGATCGGCGGCACCAATGGCAAGGGCTCGTGCGTCGCACTCCTGGAGGCAATGCTCACTTCGGGCGGCCATCGCGTAGCGGCCTTTACCTCGCCACATCTCGTTCGCTACACCGAGCGCATCCGGCTGGCCGGCCGATCCGCAACCGATGCCGAGTTGATGGACGCGTTCGAGCGCATCGATCAGGCGCGCGCCGGCTCGAGCCTGACGTTTTTCGAGTTCAATACGCTGGCGGCGCTTCTGCTCTTTCAACGGGATCGCTTCGATGCCGTGGTCCTGGAAGTGGGCCTCGGCGGAAGGCTCGATGCAGTGAACCTGATCGATGCGGATGTCGCCGTCTTGAGCTCGGTCGGCGTTGATCACACGGACTGGCTGGGAACGACGCTCGCCGAGATCGGGCGCGAGAAGGCCGGAATCTTCCGTGCGGGCCGCCCAGCAGTGCTCGGCAGTGATGCGATGCCGGCAACCGTCGTCGAAACGGCGCAGGCACTCGGCGCACTCCTGCGCGTGCCCGGTCGTGACTACTGCCACGTGGTGCGTGGTTCCAGCTGGGACTGGAAAGGCAGCGACGCCCGATTCGTCGGCCTGCCGTTGCCGGCATTGGCCGGACGACAGCAAGTGGCGAACGCCGCGACGGTGCTCGCGGCGCTGAACGAGCTGCGCGCGAAATTGCCCCTGTCATTCGAACAGATTGCCGATGGGCTCCGTCAGGTGCGCCTGCACGGCCGTTTTGAAGTGATCGCGGGCGACCCCGAGTGGATATTGGACGTGGCACACAACCCCGATGCCGCCCGGCTTCTCGCGCTCAACCTGCGCGATCGCCCCCGCGCCGGCGCCACGCACGCGATCGTCGGGATCCTGGGTGACAAGGACGCGCCGGGCGTGATCACGCCGATGCTGCCCGAAGTCGATCACTGGATCGCCGTGGGTCTTCCCGGTTCGCGTGGCGGCACGGCCAGGGAGCTCAAACAGCGTTGTGGCGAAATCGCAAACGATTGGACCGAGGCCACGGGCGTCGTCGAGGCATGCGAGCTTGCGGCGCGGATCGCGGCTCCGCGGGATCGCATCGTGGTCTTCGGATCGTTTCACACTGTGGGGCCGGCACTTGAATGGCTGGCCCGGCCGGCGGTTTCTGCCGCTATACTCGCGCGGCCCCAAAGCGGATAACTTGAATGGAGACGCGCGTCAAAGAGCGACTGGTCGGCGCCGTCATCTTGGTAGCGCTGATCGTGGCCCTCGTGCCCGAGATTCTTTCGGGGCCGCGCCGCGCAACGACCGCGGGTGGATCGGTGGACGCAGAGCAACCGCTGCGCAGGTATACGATCGACTTGCAGGAGCAGGGCTTCCCGCCCGATCGATCTGAGTCCGAGCCGCAGGAACCGCCCGAGGAAGCCGCTTCGCCAGCGACGCCGGAGAGTTCCGCGCCGACACGCACCGAAGTAGCAGTTTCCGCCACACCGGACAGCACCCGAACTGCTTCGCGCCCGCCCACCGCCCGCGAGCCCGCCGGCGAGACGGGCTGGGCGGTTCAACTCGGCAGTTTCTCCAATGCCGAGAATGCAGAGCGCCTGGCAGCCGAGCTGCGGAAGCGAGGCTACAAAGCCTTCGTCTCGCGCTTCGAATCGGTCGGCCAGCCCCGCTCGCGCGTGCGCGTCGGCCCGGAGCAGGAACGGGCCCGCGCCGAGCAGCTGGCCGAGCGATTGAGACGTGAAGGGCGCCAGGCGACAGTGGTCGCCCATCCTTGAGCGGTGCCGGGTCGCGGGGTTCGGCGCTCTCAATAATCTGCGATCTGTTCGAATGAAGTCGCTGAGAAACTACTGAAACCCGCGAACCCGCGACCCGGCACCTTTCAGTCGATTCCGCTAGAATGCGCCCGCCCTTGAATCCCGAAGGACCTGCAACCCCGGCATGAACGGCGCGGACTGGATCATCATCGCAGTGGTCTCGATTTCGTGCGCCATCGGCGTGTGGCGCGGATTCCTGCGCGAGGCGATCTCGCTGGCGACCTGGGTCATCGGTCTGTGGCTCGCCTGGACGTTTTCTTCCGCCGTCGAGCCGATGTTGGGCGGACTGCTGTCGGGGCCCGACGTCAAGGTCTGGGTGGCGCGCCTCATCATCCTGGTGCTGGTCGTGCTGGCGGGCAATCTCGTCGGTTTCATCGTCACCAAGGCCGTGCGCTACTCACCCTTCGGTGCCGCCGATCGGGTGCTCGGGCTGCTGTTCGGGCTTCTGCGTGGCGCGCTGTTGATCGGCATCGGTGTGATCCTGGGGGAGCTCGTGGAACTCGACGGCGAGTCCTGGTGGAAGGAATCGGCGGTCCTGCCCTACACCGAGTTCCTCGGCGACTGGGTCCGCGCGCTGGTCAATGAAGTGGATATCGACGCAGGCTTGGACGGTCTGTCGGGAGAAACCTGAAACATGTGTGGAATCGTCGGCATCGTCGGCACCTCACCGGTGAATCAGGAGATCTACGATGCGCTGACCGTGCTCCAACACAGGGGTCAGGATGCCGCGGGCATCATGACGTCTGCCGAGGGTGAGCTGTTCCAGCGCAAGGGCAGCGGACTGGTGCGCGACGTGTTCCAGCAGCGTCACATGATGCAGTTGAAGGGCAATGTCGGCATCGGTCACGTCCGTTATCCGACAGCGGGCAATGAAAGCGCTTCCGAAGCCCAGCCCTTTTACGTGAACGCGCCCTACGGCATCTGCCTCGGTCATAACGGCAACCTGACCAACGCGGGCGAGCTGGCGGAGGTCTTGATCCGCGAGGACCGGCGCCACCTCAACACCGATTCCGATTCGGAAGTTCTGCTGAACGTATTCGCCTCCGAGCTGCAACGCGTGGGCACGCCACGTGTGACTGCGGCCGACGTATTCGCCGCCCTGAGCGCGGTCTATCGACGCTGCCGGGGCGGTTACGCGGTCGTGGCGATGATTATCAGCCACGGCATCCTGGGCTTCCGCGACCCGCACGGCATCCGCCCGCTCGTCCTCGGACGGCGGGAAAGCAGCAGGGGCCCCGAGTACATGCTGGCGTCCGAGAGCGTTGCGCTCGACATGCTGGGCTTCGAGCTGGTCCGCGACGTGGCCCCGGGCGAGGGCGTGTTCATCGACGAGCAGAGCCGCGTGTATACGCAGCAATGCGTCGCCGGCGTGCGCCATACGCCCTGCATCTTCGAGTACGTCTACTTCGCCCGCCCCGATTCGATCATCGACAACATCTCGGTGTACAAGTCGCGGCTCAGAATGGGAGAGCGCCTGGCGGAACAGATCCGCCGCGATCGTCCGCAGCACGACATTGACGTCGTCATCCCGATCCCCGACACGAGCCGCACCAGTGCCGTGCAGGTGGCGCAGCTTCTGGGCGTGAAGTATCGCGAGGGATTCATCAAGAACCGCTACATCGGCCGCACCTTCATCATGCCGGGACAGGAGCAGCGCGAAAAATCGGTCCGCAGCAAGCTCAACGCCATCGATCTGGAGTTCCGTGGCAAGAATGTGCTGCTGGTCGATGACTCGATCGTGCGCGGCACGACATCTGCGCAAATCGTCGAGATGGCGCGTGAAGCGGGCGCCCGCAAGGTGTATTTCGCCTCTGCCGCGCCGCCGGTCCGTTTTCCGAACGTGTATGGCATCGATATGCCGGCCGCCTTCGAGCTGGTTGCCAGCAGCCGGACGCTGGACGAGATCACGCGCTTCGTCGGCGCCGACTGGCTCATCTACCAGAGCCTCGACGACCTGGTGCAGGCGGTGCGCCATGACAACGCCAAGATCGAGGAATTCGACACGTCCTGCTTCTCCGGCGAATACGTCACGGGCGACGTAACCCCGGAGTATCTCGAGCGCTTGCGCAGCGAGCGTTCGGACGACGCGAAGGCTCGCCGGCGTAGCGAACGGCGGCGCGCCTTACGCTCCGTCAGACCAGTGTAGGACAGGTACCGGGTTTGCCTTATTGGCCTTATTGGCGCGATCGGTAAATTTGCCAATAAGGCCAATAAGGCAAACCCGGTACCTTGGCGATGCGGCGCCTTCTCCTGAGTGTGTTCGAACGCGCGCTGGCGGCGGTCAATGGCCGCACCCGCGTCGGCGATGTCCTGCGCGCCATGCGCTATACGGGCCCGTGTGAGGTCGTAGCGATCGGCAAGGCGGCCTCCGCCATGACTCTGGGAGTGCTCGACGTCCTGGACGATCGGGTCGAGCGGGCATTGGTGATTTCCCGGGACGATCACTTCGATGTCGCGCTGCTCAATTGGCCCTTGGTGAAATGTCTTGCCGCCGGCCACCCGATACCCGATGAGCGAACCCTTCAGGCAGGCCTTGAGCTGCGGGAGTTCCTGAGGACACTGCCGCAGGCGCACGCGCTCCTGTTTCTGATCTCGGGCGGCGCCTCCAGTCTGGTCGAGGCACTGCCCGCGGGCATTTCGCTTAACGACCTCATCCGGGTCAATCAATGGGCATTGGCCAGCGGCCGCGACATACGGGGAATCAATGCGATTCGACGGCGAATGTCTCTCCTCAAGAACGGTGGACTGCTGAGCGAGCTGTCCGGACGCGAGGCGCTCGCG
>DATBVX010000103.1:0-2626 GCA_036515135.1 Steroidobacteraceae bacterium | reverse complement strand
CGGCGACGGCGATGGCTCGGGCGACGGATCACGGTCAGGCGACGTGCAGCAGGGCGGATCGCCCGGCGCGGGTGGAGCTCAGGGCGATTCCGAGGGCGGCATGCGGTCCGAGGGAGGCGGCGGAACCGGTTCCGGAGGCGGCGGCGCCGGCAGTGGCGCTAGCAAGGGCTCGGGACCGAGCACCGCGCCAAAGAACATCCCGGACGGACGCGATGATGACGTGATCGCGCGCCAGATCCGCGAGGCCGCCGAAAAAGAAACCGATCCGGAGTTGAGGGAAAAGCTCTGGAATGAATACATCGAGTACAAGAAGAACGTGCAAGGTAAGTAGCTTGAGCCCGAGTCAGAGGCTGCCGGTCATGTCCATCGTGAATGCAGGTCTGAATCCACGCCGCGACGTGCGTGTCGCACTGCTTGCCATCCTGTTGCCGGTTGCCCTGGCCGGATGCGTGGTCGAAGAGACGCGCCCTCAGCCCAAAGTGCATCCGGTCCAGGCAACCGCCGAGATCCCCGAGAGCGAGCTGCTCGACGTGGGTGTGCGCGTATTCGACCCGGGCATTCCGCCGGAAGTCGAGAACGACACGGAGCTGCAGCAGAAGAAGGGAATCTACCCCGACGTGCGCAAGGCCGAAGCGCGCTACATGGCGATGCTGCTCAGGAACACGCTCGAGGCGTCGGCGCAGTGGGGTGCCGTGCGCGTGACTCCCACCAACGCCGAATTCGTCGACGTCATCGTCTCGGGGCGCATCATCGAGTCGTCGGGCAAGGAACTGAAGCTTAAGATCAGCGTGCGCGATTCGACGGGGCGCGCGTGGTTCACCGACAAAGAGTATGAGTCGCTGGCGGACATCGGTTCGTACCTGAGCGATGCCGCGCTCAAGGCGCGCGATCCATTCCAAAACGTCTATTCGACGATTGCGAATGACATCCTGACGTTCCGCAAGACGCTGACAGCAACCGACCTGCGTGCGGTGCGCACGATCACCGAGCTCAGATTCGCGCAAGACCTGGCACCGACGGCGTTTTCCGGCCACGTCACGCAGACTGCGGAAGGACGCTACGAGGTTCAGCGGCTGCCAGCCGCGGGCGATCCGCTGTACGAGCGCGTCAGCCGCATCCGCGAGCGCGACGGCGCGTTGATCGATACGGTGAGCGACTATTACGGCAGCTTCGCCGAGGCCGTGAAAGAGCCCTATGGTGACTGGCGCCGATACAGCTTCGATGAGATCACCAAGGAAGATAAACTCAAGCAGCAGGCGCGCACGCGCATGATCTTGGGCGCCGCGGCGGTCCTCGGCAGCATCCTGGTCTCCTCGCAATGCAGCGGGGGCAATTACGATTGCCAGCGCATCGAGGACGCAGCCCGCACCGCCGCAACCATCGGCGGCATCGCCGGCATCGTCAGTGGGTTGAAGAAAGGCGCGGATGCCAAGATCCACACCGCTGCGATCCAGGAGCTTGCCACGTCCTTCAATGCGGACGTCGCATCGCAGGTGGTCGAGGTCGAGGGACGTACGCTCAAGCTCACCGGTACGGCCGAAGAGCAATACCGCGAGTGGCGTGAGCTGCTCAAGCAGATGTATCTTGAAGAGACGGGTGGCGCGACCAATACGGCGATCGCCGCCGAATCCACGACCGCTCCGACCACGCCACGCTGAGAGTCCATGCCGAGCATCAACAGCGGACAGCAACTGTCTGCACGGTTTACCTTGCGTGAGCGCCTGAGCACGGGAGCACTGACTGAGACGTGGCGCGCACGCGATGACGTGCGGGACTGCGAAGTCGTGATCAAGCTCCCGCGACCGGATCTCTCCGACCCGGCTGCCGCGGCGACGGTTCTGCGCCTCGAGCTCGAGACAGCGCGTGCGATCGATCACCCCGCGATAGCCCGCGTCGACGTCCTCGAAAGCCATGGCACGACTCAGTTCCTGGTGAGACCGTTCATCGCTGGCACTGATCTCTCATCACTGCGCGGCCGTGACTGGCACGAAATCGTTCGCGCGGCCGCAGGTGTAGCTGGAGCGCTCGTCGTGATGCATTCACGTGGCTTCGTGCATCGCGATCTCAAGTCGAGCAACGCCGTGCTGAGTGCCGACGGCAGGGTGACGCTCATCGACGTGGCCGCCGCGACGCGCGCCGGAGATACCGCGCCATCAGGCGCGATGTCAGCGTACAGCGCGAGCCCGCAGCAACTGGCGGGCGAGCCGGCGGCAGCAGCGGACGATGCCTATGCGTTGGGCGTCCTGCTGTACGAATTGCTGAGTGGTTATCCACCCTTCTACCCAAACATCACGCGCGAGCGCGTGATGAATGAGCCGGTTGCCCCGGTGCGCGCAACGAGGCCGATTCCAGCAGCTCTCGCCGAACTGGTGATGAGGTTGCTGGCCAAGAGACCTGAAGACAGGTCCATGAAGCTCGCGGAGGTCGCAGCCGCCTTGACGGCAATAGCCGAGCCAGGCGCCGCCAGCGCGTTGACGGCTTCGACCGAAACCATGGTGCCCGCCGGCTCAACGCCGACGGTGCTGGTGCGTTCGATCGTCCGGCTCCCTACGGCCGAGCGCGTAGCGCAGCCGTTCGCGGCGCAGCACAGAACGCGCAACTGGTTGATCGGCATAGCAATGTCACT
>DATBVX010000102.1:0-11547 GCA_036515135.1 Steroidobacteraceae bacterium | reverse complement strand
CGCGGGTCTTTGACGATTCCTGCGGAATGCGCGCGATGACGTCGCCCGCCGTGACCTTGGCGCCATCCTCGAGGCTCACGATCGCGCCCGGGGGCAGCGCATACACCGCCGGTATATCCGTATTCGCGAAGGTGATGTCTTTGCCCTTGGCATTGACCAGCCGCACCACCGGCCGGAGATCCTTGCCGCTCGGACCGCGCTGTTTCGGGTCGCTCACGACGATGCTCGAGAGACCGGTGATCTCGTCAACCTGGCTCTGCACCGTGATGCCGTCGACGAAGTCCTGGAAGCGGATGAATCCCGCGACTTCCGTGACCACCGGGTGCGTGTGCGGATCCCAGGTGGCGACGATCTGGCCGGCGGTCACCTGATCGCCATCATCGACCGTGATTATCGCGCCGTACGGGATCTTGTAGCGCTCGCGCTCGCGGCCAAACTCATCGACGATGCCGAGCTCGCCGGAGCGCGATACCGCAACCAGGTGCCCCTTTTCGTGGTGCACGGTCTTGATGTTGTGCAGTCGCACCGTGCCCTTGCCCTTGATCTCGACGCTGTTGGCCGCTGCCGCCCGCGAGGCCGCGCCACCGATGTGGAACGTGCGCATCGTGAGCTGCGTGCCGGGTTCGCCGATCGACTGGGCGGCGATCACACCGACGGCCTCGCCGATGTTGATGCGCCGGCCGCGGGCCAGGTCGCGCCCATAACAATGCGAGCACACTCCATAGCGCGTGGCGCAGGTGATGGGCGAGCGCACCATGAGCTGGTCGACGCCCAGCTGCTCGAGCTTCTTCACCGATTGCTCATCGAGCAGCGTGCTGGCTTCGACGATGACCTCGTCGTCACTGCCGGGCTTGAGGACGTCGGCCGCGAGCACGCGACCGAGCACGCGCTCGCCCAGACCCTCGACGACGTCGCCGCCTTCGACGATCGGCGTCATCATCAGGCCATTGCTGGTCTTGCAGTCAATCTCCGTGACCACCAGATCCTGGGCAACGTCAACCAGACGGCGGGTCAGGTAACCGGAGTTCGCGGTCTTCAAAGCCGTATCCGCGAGACCCTTGCGCGCGCCGTGGGTCGAGATGAAGTACTGCAGCACGTTCAGGCCTTCGCGGAAGTTGGCCGTGATCGGCGTCTCGATGATCGAGCCATCGGGCTTGGCCATGAGACCGCGCATGCCAGCGAGCTGGCGAATCTGCGCGGCGGAACCGCGCGCGCCCGAATCGGCCATCATAAAGATCGAGTTGAAGGACTTCTGCGAAAGCTTGCGGCCGCGCACGTCGGTCGCTTCCTCGCTGCCGAGCTTTTCCATCATCGCCTTCGCCACCTGGTCGTTGGTGCGCGACCAGATGTCGACGACCTTGTTGTAGCGCTCGCCGTTGGTGACCAGTCCCGAAGCGTACTGGTCCTGGATCTCCTTCACCTCGTGCTCCGCCGCGGCGAGGATGCGGGTCTTCTGCTGCGGCACCACCATGTCGTCGACGCCGATCGACAGGCCGGCGCGCGTGGCGTAATGGAAGCCCGTGTACATCAGCTGGTCCGCGAACACCACGGTTTCCTTCAGGCCCAGTGTGCGATAGCAGGCGTTGATGACGGCCGAGATCGCCTTCTTCGTCATGTCCTGATTGATGAGCTCGAAGGACAGGCCCCGGGGCAGGATCTCGGACAGCAGCGCGCGGCCGATTGTCGTGGCGACGACATGAGTGAATTCGCGCATTTCTCCGTCGCCCTCGACATCCACGACACGCTCCGTCAGGCGCACTTTGACGCGCGCCTGCAGGTCGACGCTGCGACTCTCGTACGCGCGATGTGCCTCCTGCATGTCGCTGAAGTACATGCCTTCACCGCGGGCACCGATGCGCTCGCGCGTCATGTAGTAAATCCCGAGTACCACGTCCTGTGACGGCACGATGATCGGGTCGCCATTCGCGGGCGAAAGGATGTTGTTGGAGGACATCATCAGCGCGCGCGCCTCGAGCTGGGCTTCGAGCGACAGTGGCACGTGCACGGCCATCTGGTCGCCGTCGAAGTCCGCGTTGAACGCGGTGCAGACGAGCGGGTGCAGCTGGATCGCCTTGCCCTCGATCAGCACGGGCTCGAACGCCTGAATGCCGAGGCGGTGCAGCGTCGGCGCGCGATTCAGCAGCACCGGATGCTCGCGGATCACTTCCTCGAGGATATCCCACACCTCGGGTCCTTCCCGCTCGACGAGGCGCTTCGCGGCCTTGATCGTCGAGGCCTCGCCACGCAGTTGCAGCTTCGAGAAGATGAAGGGCTTGAAGAGCTCGAGCGCCATCTTCTTCGGCAAACCGCACTGATGCAGCCGCAGCGTCGGGCCAACGACGATCACCGAGCGGCCCGAGTAGTCCACGCGCTTGCCGAGCAGGTTCTGGCGGAAGCGTCCCTGCTTACCCTTGATCATGTCGGCCAGCGACTTGAGCGGGCGCTTGTTGGTGCCCGTGATCGCACGTCCACGCCGGCCGTTGTCGAGCAACGCATCGACCGCTTCCTGCAGCATGCGTTTCTCGTTGCGCACGATGATGTCGGGCGCGTTGAGCTCAAGCAGCCGCCGCAGGCGGTTGTTGCGATTGATCACGCGCCGATACAGATCGTTGAGATCCGAGGTCGCGAAACGACCGCCATCAAGCGGCACCAGCGGCCTGAGATCCGGCGGCAGCACGGGCAGGACCGTCAGCACCATCCACTCGGGCTTGTTGCCCGACTCGATGAACGACTCCAGCAGCTTCAGCCGTTTCGAAAGCCGCTTGATCTTGGTCTCCGAGCTCGTCGCTGCCATGTCCTCGCGCACCTTGGCGGCTTCAGCGGCGAGATCGAGCGTCTTCAGCAGCTCGTAGATCGCCTCCGCGCCCATGCGCGCGTCGAACTCGTCGCCATGCTCCTCGATCGCCTCGAGGTACAACTCATCCGTGAGCAGCTGCCCACGCGTGAGCGAGGTCATGCCCGGCTCGATGACCACGAAGGCCTCGAAGTACAGCACGCGTTCGATTTCGCGCAGGGTCATGTCGAGCATCAGACCGATGCGCGACGGCAGCGACTTCAGAAACCAGATGTGCGCCACCGGGCTCGCGAGCTCGATGTGGCCCATGCGCTCGCGGCGGACCTTCGATTGAGTGACCTCGACGCCGCACTTCTCGCACACGACGCCGCGGTGCTTGAGGCGCTTGTACTTGCCGCACAGGCACTCGTAGTCCTTCACCGGTCCGAAGATCTTGGCGCAGAAGAGCCCATCCCGCTCCGGCTTGAAAGTGCGGTAGTTGATCGTCTCCGGCTTCTTCACCTCACCGTACGACCACGAGCGGATCATGTCCGGTGAAGCGAGCCCGATGCGGATCGAGTCGAAATTCTCGACCGGGGTCTGCTGCTTGAAGAGTTTCAGTAGATCTTTCATTGCGTCACCTGCTAATCGTCCCCTCACCCTAGCCCTCTCCCCTTAAGGGGAGAGGGAACGGCCTCACTTGCCCCCTCTCCCGTTCGACGGCAGAGGGACGGGGTGAGGGCTATTCCTGATCCAGCTCCATGTTGATGCCCAGCGAGCGGATCTCCTTCACCAGCACGTTGAACGACTCCGGCATCCCGGCATCCATCTGGTGATTGCCGTCCACGATGTTCTTGTACATCTTGGTGCGGCCATTGACGTCGTCGGACTTGACCGTGAGCATCTCCTGCAGCGTGTAGGAAGCGCCGTAGGCCTCGAGCGCCCACACTTCCATTTCGCCGAATCGCTGGCCGCCGAACTGGGCCTTGCCGCCGAGCGGCTGTTGCGTGACCAGGCTGTACGGCCCGGTCGAGCGCGCGTGCATCTTGTCGTCGACCAGGTGGTTGAGCTTCAGCATGTACATGTAGCCCACCGTGATCTGACGGTCGAACTTCTCGCCAGTACGTCCGTCGTAGAGCGTCGTCTGGCCGCTGAGCGGCAGGTCGGCGAGCTTGAGCATGCGCTTGATCTCGTCCTCGCTCGCGCCATCGAACACCGGAGTGGCCATCGGCACGCCCTCGCGGAGGTTGCGCGCCAGCTCCACCACCTCGCTGTCCTGCAGCGATTTCAGGTCCTCCTTCTGGCCACCCGACTCGTTGTAGATCGTGTCGAGGAAGGCGCGGATCTGCTGCGTCGAGTTCTGCGCATCGAGCATGCGGCCGATCTTGAGCCCCAGGCCCTTCGCGGCCCAGCCAAGATGGGTCTCGAGCACCTGGCCAACGTTCATGCGCGACGGCACGCCCAGCGGATTGAGCACGACATCGACTGGCGTGCCGTCTTCCAGATATGGCATGTCTTCGATCGGGACGATGGTCGAGATCACGCCCTTGTTGCCGTGGCGTCCGGCCATCTTGTCGCCCGGTTGCACGCGGCGCTTCACGGCCAGATACACCTTGACCATCTTGAGCACGCCCGGGGCGAGATCGTCGCCCGCGGTGATCTTGGCCTTCTTCTCGTCGTAACGCTTCTCGAACGCCTTGTGCTGCAGCTTCAGGCGCTCGGAGGTCGCCTCGAGCTGCGCGTTGGCATCCTCTTCGCGCAAGCGGATCTCGAACCAGTTCTCGCGCGGCACCTCGTCGAGATAGGCCTGATCGATAAGCGCACCCGCCTTGAGTTTGCGCGGACCACCCTCGGCCGTCTTGGCAGTAAGCATGGCGGCCACGCGCAGATACAGGTCGTCCTCGAGGATGCGCTGCTGGTCACCCAGGTCCTTGCGCACACGCTCGAGTTCGGACTTCTCGATCGCGAGCGCACGCGCGTCCTTCTCGACGCCATCGCGCGTAAAGACGCGCACATCGATCACGGTGCCATCCATCCCCGGCGGCACGCGGAGCGACGTGTCCTTCACGTCGGACGCCTTCTCGCCAAAGATTGCACGCAACAGCTTCTCTTCCGGCGTCAGCTGCGTCTCGCCCTTGGGCGTGACCTTGCCGACCAGAATGTCGCCCGCGCGCACTTCGGCGCCAATGAAGGCAATGCCCGCCTCGTCGAGCTTCACGAGCGCGGCGTCGCCCACGTTGGGGATATCCGCCGTGATCTCCTCGGGACCCAGCTTGGTATCGCGCGCTACGCAGGTGAGCTCTTCGATGTGAATCGTGGTGAAGCGATCCTCCTGCACCACACGCTCGGAGATCAGGATCGAGTCCTCGAAGTTGTAACCGTTCCAGGGCATGAACGCGACCAGGAGATTCTGGCCGAGCGCGAGCTCGCCCAGATGAGTTGACGGGCCATCCGCGAGCACGTCACTGCGGCTGATCTGATCGCCCGCCTTGACCAGCGGTCGCTGGTTGATGCAGGTGTTCTGGTTCGAGCGCGTGTATTTGGTGAGGTTGTAGATGTCGACGCCCGGCTCCGCAGCCATGGTCTCGGCATCGCTGACGCGCACCACGATGCGCGACGCGTCCACGGAATCCACCATGCCGCCGCGGCGGGCAACCACGGTCACGCCCGAGTCGATCGCAACCGCGCGCTCCATGCCCGTGCCCACCACGGGCGTCTCGGCCCGCAATGTCGGCACCGCCTGGCGCTGCATGTTCGAGCCCATCAGTGCGCGGTTGGCGTCGTCGTGCTCGAGAAACGGGATCAGCGACGCGGCCACCGACACGATCTGCTTCGGGCTCACGTCCATGTACTGCACGCGATCCGGCGAGGACAGCATGAACTCGTTATCGTTGCGGCAGGACACGAGCTCGTCGACGAAGGCTCCCTTCTCGTCGAGGGTCGCATTCGCCTGCGCGATCACGTACTGGCCCTCCTCGATCGCCGAGAGGTAGTCGATACGGTCGGTGACCCTGCCGTCGACGACCTTGCGATACGGCGTCTCCAGGAAGCCGTACTGGTTGGTGCGCGCGTAGACCGAAAGCGAATTGATCAGGCCGATGTTCGGGCCTTCGGGCGTTTCGATCGGGCACACGCGCCCATAGTGGGTCGGGTGCACGTCGCGCACTTCGAATCCCGCCCGCTCACGTGTCAGGCCACCCGGGCCGAGCGCGGACACGCGGCGCTTGTGGGTCACCTCGGAAAGCGGATTGTTCTGGTCCATGAACTGCGACAGCTGCGATGAGCCGAAGAACTCTTTCACGGCTGCGGCCACCGGCTTGGCATTGATCATCTCTTGCGGCATCAAGCCTTCGGTCTCGGCAAGCGTGAGACGCTCTTTGACCGCGCGTTCAACCCGCACCAGACCGATGCGAAAGGCGTTCTCCGCCATCTCGCCGACGCTGCGCACGCGACGATTGCCGAGGTGGTCGATGTCGTCCACCGTGCCATTGCCGTTGCGGATGTCGATCAGGGTCTTGAGGACCGCGATGATGTCCTCCTTGTTGAGCACGCCGGAGCCCGTGATCTCGCCGCGACCGACACGACGGTTGAACTTCATGCGCCCCACGGGCGACAGGTCATAGCGATCCGGGTTGAAGAACAGGTTCTGGAAGAGGTTTTCAGCCGCGTCCTTGGTCGGCGGCTCGCCCGGACGCATCATGCGGTAGATCTCGACCAGCGCCTCGAGACGCGTGCGCGTCGGATCGATGCGCAGCGTGTCGGAAATGTAGGGACCGCGATCGAGGTCGTTGACGAAGAGCGTCTGGATCGACTCGATGCCCGCCTCGATGAGCTTCGCCACCGTGGCGGCGACGAGCTTCTCATTGGCCTTGGCCAGGATCTCGCCCGTCTCCTTGTTGACCACGTCGTGCGCGAGAATCTTCTCGTGCAGATATTCGGGCGGAACCGGCAACTGCTTGACGCCGGCGTCCTCGAGCTGCCGCACGTGACGCGCGGTGATGCGACGGCCTTCCTCGACGATGATCTGCTTACCGGCGCGGATCTCGAACGTCGCGGTCTCGCCGCGCAGGCGCTGCGGAATGAGGCCGAGCGCGATCTCGGTCTTCGAAAGATGGAAAGTGTTCTTCTCGAAGAAGGTGTCGAGCATCTGCTCCTCGGTGAAACCAAGCGCGCGCAGGATGATCGAGACAGGGAGCTTGCGCCGGCGGTCGATGCGCGCAAACACGCAGTCCTTCGGATCGAACTCGAAATCGAGCCACGAGCCCCGATACGGAATGATCCGCGCCGAGAACAGCAGCTTGCCCGAGGAGTGCGTCTTGCCCTTGTCGTGGTCGAAGAACACGCCGGGGCTGCGGTGCAGTTGCGACACGATCACGCGTTCGGTGCCGTTGATGACGAAGGTGCCGTTCTCCGTCATGAGCGGCAGCTCGCCGAGATACACCTCCTGCTCGCGCACGTCTTTAACCGGCTTCTTGGCGCCGGGCGCGTCCTTGTCGAACACCACCAGGCGCACCTTGACGCGCAGCGGGGCCGCATACGTCAGCCCGCGCAGCTGGCATTCCTTGACGTCGAACACGGGGTCGCCGAGCCGGTAGCTCACATACTCGAGCGTCGCGTTGCCGGAGTAACTCGTGATCGGGAACACGCTGTGGAAAGCCGCGTGCAGACCGACTTCCTCGCGCTTCTCCTCGGCGGTGTCCGCCTGCAGGAATCCGCGGTAGGAGTCCAGCTGGATCGCCAGCAGGAACGGCACGTCGAGGATGCTCGGACGCTTGCCGAAATCCTTGCGGATGCGCTTCTTCTCGGTGAATGAATATGCCATTGCACGAACCTCAGTGAAGGCCTATGGCCTCACGCCCAACAAACGTTGCACGCCGTGCGCACCGCACGGACTCGCACTCGACCTCGCGGCGGCCATGCGCAGCAATGCAGACTCGCCGGGCCGCGGAGTTCCGCCGCCCGGAAAGTCGCGATGCGCGCGCGCCGCGTTTTGCCGCCATCCCTACTTGATGGCAGCCTTGGCGCCGGCGTCGTCGAGCTTCTTCTTGATTGCCTCGGCATCCGCCTTGGACACGCCTTCCTTGACGGTGGCGGGCACGCCCTCGACCAGGTCCTTGGCTTCCTTCAATCCGAGGCCCGTGATCTCGCGGATGACCTTGATGACGCCCACCTTGTTGGCGCCGAACTCGGACATCGTTACGGTGAACTCGGTCTGCTCCTCGGCAGCAGGAGCAGCGGCGGCGCCTGTACCCGGTGCAGCCGCAGCCGCGACAGGCGCCGCGGCGGTGACGCCGAACTTCTTCTCCATGTCGGAGATGAGTTCGACCACTTCGATGACGCTCATCTTCGAGATTGCGTCGAGAATGTCTTCTTTGCTGACAGCCATGATGGTCTCCGGAAAAAACTTGAGCTCAGTGAATTACCCGATTTCGAATCTGCTTCAGCCGGCGGCGGCCTGCTTCTGATCGCCCGCCTTCAGATCGCGGATGGCGGCGATCGTGCGGACCAGCTTTGCCTGCGGCTCCGCGAGCGTGCGCACAAACTTGGCGATGGGCGCCTTGAGCACGCCGAGCAACAGGGAAAGCGCCTGCTCGCGGGTCGGAAGGCTCGCTACCTTGTCAATGTCCTTCGGCCCCAGCAGCTGCCCGCCCAGCGCGACCAGCATCGCCACCAGCTTCTCGTGATCCTTGGCGAACGCTTTGACCACGCGCGCCGCAGCGCCCGGATCGTCCTTCGAAAACGCGAGCACCAGCGGGCCCTTGAGCGACTTGCTGATGCACTCGTACGGCGTCCCGACGATGGCCTTGCGAGCCAGCGTGTTCTTGACCACACGCATGTAGACGCCCTGAGCGCGCGCCTTGGCACGCAACTCGGTCATCTGCGCCACGGTGAGACCGCGGTTCTCCGCGCCCACGACCGAATGCGCCTTCGCCGCCACCGCGTTCACTTCGGCAACGAGAACTTTCTTGTCTTCAAGATTCAACGGCATGTGTTCCTCCTGCTTGAAGATCACAAACAAGGGCGCTCATCCCTGAGTGCCCCACCCTTGGCGCGGAACAGCCAGTTGGCAGTTGACCGTTGTCAGTTGACTGCCCCGAAAGGCGGCCGCCAACTGCCAACCGTCCACTGGCAACCTGCGCCTGTCCTCAGGCGCCATCGACGGTGACCTTCACCAGCGAACACTGACTCGGGTAACACCATCTGCGCCGGTCATCGTCATTAAGGGCCCGATACCCGCCGGCGGTCTTCGACAGTTCAACTACAAACTCAAACTCGCCTGATCGATCGCCACACCGGGCCCCATGGTCGAGGACACGGTGAGCTTCTTGAGATACACGCCCTTCGAGGCCGATGGCTTGTGCTTCTGCAGGTCGTGCAGGAGCGCCACGAGGTTCTCCTTCAACTTCTGCGGCTCGAAATCCGCCTTGCCGATCGCGCAATGGACGATTCCGGCCTTGTCGACGCGGTAACGCACCTGGCCCGCCTTCGCGTTCTTGATCGCGCCCGCCACGTCCGGCGTCACGGTGCCCACCTTTGGATTCGGCATCAGGCCGCGCGGACCGAGAATCTGTCCCAGCTGACCGACGATGCGCATCGCATCGGGACTGGCGATCACGACGTCGAAATTGAGTTCTCCCGCCTTGACCTTTGCGGCGAGATCCTCGAGTCCGACGATGTCGGCACCAGCTTCACGCGCGGCGTCGGCATTCTTGCCGCTGGTGAACACCGCGACGCGCACGGTTTTGCCGATTCCGTGCGGCATCACGGTTGAACCGCGCACCTGCTGGTCCGACTTGCTGGCATCGATGCCGAGATTGACCGCGACATCCACCGACTCGGGAAACTTGGCCTTGGCAAACTCCTTGACGAGTGAGAGCGCTTCGTCAACCGGGTACTGCTTGCCCGGAACGATCTTGGACTTCCAGGCCCCAATGCGTTTGGCTACGGCAGGCATGTCACACCCCCTCCACGTCGACGCCCATGCTGCGCGCGCTGCCAGCGATGGTGCGGACGGCGGCATCGAGGTCCGCAGCAGTCAGATCGGGCAGCTTGGTCTTGGCGATGTCCTCGAGCTGCTTGCGGGTGACCTTGCCGACCTTGGCGGTGTTTGGGGTGCCGCTACCCTTTTCAATGCCGAGCGCCTTGCGCAACAGCACTGAAGCCGGCGGGGTCTTGAGGATGAAGGTGAAGCTACGATCGCCATAGACCGTGATGATCACGGGAATGGGCAGCCCCTTCTCGATGCTGTGCGTCTGCGCGTTGAACGCTTTGCAGAACTCCATGATGTTGACGCCCTGTTGACCGAGCGCGGGCCCAACCGGCGGGCTGGGATTGGCCTGCCCTGCCGGAATCTGCAGCTTGATGTAACCCTGTACCTTTTTCGCCATATCTCACCTGTGTGGGTGCAAACGCCGTGAGGCTCCCCAATCGGAAAGTTGACGGTTGGCAGTTGAGAGTTGGCAGGCGCTACACGCAGAGGCGCCCTTCACCGTCAACTGTTCACTGTCAACTCTCATCCGCCTATGCCTTCTCTACCTGACTGAAATCCAGCTCCACCGGTGTCGAGCGACCGAGAATCTGCACCGCCACCTGCAAGCGGTTCTTCTCGTAGTTGACCGACTCGACCACCCCGTTGAAATCGTTGAACGGGCCATCGGTGACGCGCACTACTTCGCCCGGCTCGAACAAGACCTTCGGCCGCGGCTTGTCGACGCCTTCTTCGACGCGTCGCAGGATCGCCATCGCCTCCTTGTCGGTGATCGCCGCGGGCTTATCGCTCGTTCCGCCGATGAAACCGAGCACCTTCGGCACCTCTTTCACCAGGTGCCAGGTCTCCTCATCCATGTCCATCTGCACCAGCACGTAGCCGGGGAAGAACTTGCGATCGCTCTTGCGCTTCTGCCCGTCGCGCATTTCGACCACTTCTTCGGTCGGCACCAGAATCTCGCCGAACTTGCTCTCGAGCCCGTGTCGTTTGACACGCTCCTTGAGCGACTCGGCCACCTTGTGCTCGAAATTCGAGTACGCGTGCACCACGTACCAGCGCAACGGCATCATCAACCCCCCTGGCCCGTGAGTTGCTTCGTCACCCACGCCAGCACCATGTCCAACAGCCAGAAAAACAGGCCCGACACCAACACGAACACCAGCACCACGATTGTGGTCTGCAACGTATCCTGCCGGTTCGGCCACACCACCTTGCGCAGCTCGATCCGCGAGGTCTGGACGAACTGCGAGAAATCGCGGCCGTACTGCGACTGCAGGGCAATCCCCACCGCCGCGCCGAATGCCGCCAGCACGATCAGCCAGCGGACGACCGGCGGTTGCTCGCCGAGGTAATAGAACCCGGCGATGCCCGCGACAAACACCAGTACACCCAGCGCGAGCTTGGCGGCGTCAAGCGCTGTGGGGCTGCCTTCGACCTGTTCGTTCATGCGCTACACAAAAAAATGGCAGGCCAGGAGGGAATCGAACCCCCAACCTGCGGTTTTGGAGACCGCCGCTCTGCCAATTGAGCTACTGGCCTGTATTCAGTTGTCAGGTAACGGTTGTCGGTTGACCGTTGACGGTCGAGAAATCGACGCTCGGGCTGCCAACTCTCAACGCTCAACCGTCAACTTCCTTACTTCAATATCTTTGCTACGACGCCGGCGCCGACGGTTTTGCCGCCCTCGCGGATGGCAAATCGCAGGCCCTCTTCCATCGCAATCGGGCTGATCAGCTCCACCACCATCTTGATGTTGTCCCCGGGCATGACCATCTCGGTCCCCGTG
>DATBVX010000101.1:0-2030 GCA_036515135.1 Steroidobacteraceae bacterium | reverse complement strand
CGTGCGCGCACCCCGCAGCGTCAGCGCGTACATGTCGGCCCCGATACGCGCCGCAGTGTCATTCGCGCGCTGCAGCCTGGTGGCTACGCGCCGCAACAATTCGTCGCCCGTCTGGCGGCCGAGCGTCTCGTTCACCCGCCGAAAGCGCTCGAGATCGAGCAGCGCTACGGCGATCAGCCTGGCCTCTCCACCGCGCGAGTGCAGGCTGTGCGACAGCCTGTTTTGAAACAGGCTGCGATTGGGCAGCCCGGTCAATTCGTCGTAGTAGGCGTGATACTCCAGGCGCTCGGCAAGGCGCGATTGTGCGATCGCGATGGCGAGCTGCGCGGCCACCTCCCTGGCAATTTCGAGTTGCTCGGAGGGGAACTCCCGGGATGGGCCGCCGAAGCTCAAGCCGCCGATGAGTTCGCCCCCGGCCATCATGGGCGCCACCATGTACCAGCGCACGCCGGAGGCGAGCAGTGCTTCGGCCTCGGGGCGCTGCCTCAGGGCCTCTACATCGATCAACTGCATCTCCCCTCTCTTCAATCCTTCGGGGTCCCCCAGCAGTTCGATCGAGAAGCGCACGCCCGCCCTGACGTGGCTGCGATGGCGTCCGACCGCGACCAGCCACTCGGCTTCGCCCTTCGCCAGGTCGACAGTGCTCACGACGACGCGCGGCAGACCGAGCAGGTCGCGCAGGCGCGGCAGCACCGCTTCGGCGATTTGTGTGGGCGTCTTTTGCGCGATGATCGCCCGGTCGATCTCATGCAGCACGCTCAGGCGCTCTCCCTTTTTCACGAGTGCTTCCTGAGCACGCAATCGCTCGCCGGCGCCCGAGTTCAGGAAGAACAAACCCAGCAACAGCATCGTCAGGCTGAGGAAAACGCCCAGCGGCAAGAGCAGGAAAGTCTTTCTCGCGGTCGCCTCCGAGCGTTGCTTCCGGCGCTCAAGCGAGGCATGTTGGTCATCTTCCATGAGCTTGAGCAGGCGCTCGATCTCGCGGCCGAGCGCGGGGTACTGCTCGCCGAGCGGTGATGCCTCGCCCGCGGAAGGCAGATTTCCGGACAGAATCCGCTGACGGAATTTCGCGATTATTTCCTCCGACATCACGATGCGTTGGTCGTGCAGCCGCTCGATCCTGTCGAGGCGCTCCTGTTGAACGGGGATGTCGGCGATCAACGTACGCAGGCGCCCAAGGCTGTTCCGGACAGCCGCCTTGGTTTTTTCCCGTCCGTCCAGCGTGCGCTCGTCGCGCGTGATGACGTAGCGGCCTGCGCTGATCGTGAATTCCGCCATGAAGCCGATGAGTTCGTGAGTCTCCTCGAGCACCGCCTGCGTATGGCTGACCTGCGCGGCGTCACTCCTCAATTGGCTGGTGAATTGGTAGGAGACCCCGGCTGTAACAATCATCGCCACGACGCCAATCAGGAAACCGCCGGTCGTCAGAGTGTCCAGCGACCATGTCAATCCGCCTTCGCCGCGCACCAACGCCAGCACCCCGAATCCGAGCAGTACGATTCCCAGGGCCGCGTAGCCGGCGATGCGGCTATAGCTCAGGAATTGGATTTCGAGCAGCCTTGCCGATACCTGGCCAAGCAGCGCGATTCCCCCGACGAGGATCACCGCGGCGCTCAGCGCCGTAAGAACGGGAGCGCGCAGACGGACCTTGGCCGGACGCGTCGCCACCAGAAGCGCGATCCCGATGAGCACGAGGGAGAATGACGTCGGCGGCGACATTCGGCCCGCAATCGCCGTTCGCGATGTCGCGGTCGTGTCACGCAACAGCCATTGATCGATACCGATATCCCAGCCGGCGAGGTCCTGGGCCAAGGTGAGCGCTCCCAGCCCGGCCACGGCCAGCGCCGCGAATGTCGCGCCGATGCGCGCAGGTTGCGCGACATTCTCCCGCGATAGCAGGGCGAGGGTCGCCCCGCATAACAGCATTCCAACGGCCGCGTTCGCTTTCATCGCCACGCCGAACGGCAGGGCGCTCCTGAGGACGGCGACGTCAAGCCACCAACCAGCGAGCACTGACAGGGAGAGAGCGG
>DATBVX010000100.1:0-15737 GCA_036515135.1 Steroidobacteraceae bacterium | reverse complement strand
CCGAACTCGAGCGCAATCTCGTTTTTCTGCAGTCGCGATCCGGGCTGCAGATCGAGCTCCCTGATCCGGCGGCGCAATTCCCGGTAGACGCGCTCCGCCTTCGTGTGTTCGGCGGAAGAATCGGCGGCGGGTCGGCCCTTGCTCATCGTTCTGGTTTCGACCTTGGCAGTTGGCGCTGCGGTAGGCGGTTGGCTGACCGCACGTATCTTAGCGTCCATGGAGAGTGCTCGGCACTTCCACACTCTAACATGTTAGCATTGAACAACTTAGGGCCTGCGGACAAGTGGACGGTCAGCGTGACTGAGACCCGGGCATCCGGCCGGGTGGCACGACCACCGGTCGTTTGGCGTGTCAGGCGATGTCTCGCAAGCACGACGGGCTGGCCGTTTTCCGCAGTAATTGCTGCATTTCCTGCCCCACGGCAGGCGCCGATCGAAGTTGCGTCGAGGCACCGCGCGAGGGCGTGCAGGCGACTGTGGCTACATGGGCCCCTGATTTTCCGATGCCTGCCTCCGCAGCGGGCCGAAAGAGGCGGACCTTCAAACCCTTTGAATCGCCTCATACTAACATGTTAGCATCGCCAGGAAGCCGTCGACAAACGGCCGTTCAATTTGGGGATTTCAGGTGTGGGGGGAATTCCAATGAGAGTCGCTAATTCACGCTGGAATCGCGTTTCGATTGTCGCGCTGACACTTACAGCTTCATTCGCAATTGAGAGCGTCCGGGCGCAGTCACCGCCCGCGGATTCCTCTGCGCTGGAAGAGATCGTCGTGACGGCCAAGAGACGCAGCGAGGACGTGCAGACGAGCAGCATCTCCGCCACGGTGTTGAATCAGGACCTGCTCGAGAGCAAGGGCGTCGTCGATCTCTACGCTCTGCAGTACGCCGCGCCGGCCGTGACGGTCACTCAATATGGCTCCGCAAACGTGTTCAACATCCGCGGCCTCGGTCGCAGCCAGGTCGACATCGACGTGCCCTCGGGCGTCGTGATCTACCGCGATGGCACACCGACGCTCGCCGGCTATTTCCAGAACGAGCCCTACTTCGACATGGAGTCCGTTGAGGTCTATCGCGGACCGCAGGGGACGTTTGTCGGCAAGAACGCCGCGGGTGGCGCGGTTTTCATCAACACCAACGATCCCAAGCTCGGGGAGCTCGAAGGCAGCGTCGAGCTGGGAGGCGGCAATTTCGAGTCCATCGAGGGCACCGCTATCGTCAACATTCCGGCGGGCGAGACCGCAGCCCTGCGCCTGGCTTACCGGCACTATGAGCGCGACAACTACTACGATGCCATCACGGGCACGTACACCGGTCATCCCGGCCAAGTGGATAACAACAGCTACCGGTTGGGTTTCCTGTGGCAACCGTCGGACAGCTTCTCGGCGGTATTCAAGATCGACTACCACGACCTCGATTTCGGCGGTAACCCGACCACGGTTTTTGGCCAGGAACCGCTGGGCACCGTCGAGCAGTACGCCAACTTTGTGTACACGGATGAGTCGACGCGCGCGGTGCTCGATCTTAAGTACACGTTCGGTAACGGAGTCACGCTGAGCTCGCTGTCCGGTTACCAGCACATCGAGTCGGTGAACAACCTGGACCTGAACGCAACCCTCAGCCCGCCTGCCAACCCCGTCTATATCTTCAACAGCCGCATCGACGCTGACTTCTACTCGCAGGAATTCAACCTGCTCTCGGCGGACGATCAGCGCTTCAGATGGACGCTCGGCCTGTTCTGGCAGAGCCAGGATTCCGAGCTGCCGCCCTGGCAGGAGGGAGGGTTCAACTTCATCGGCGGCCCCTTCTATCCCAATCTTGCCTATCCGTGGTTCACCAGCCCCTGGGACAACGAGGAAGAGGACCGGGCGGTCTTCGCCCACGGCAGATACAAGCTCACCGACCAGGTGGAACTGGAAGCCGGCGTCCGATACAGCGAATACGAACGCGACCAGTTCACGAACTATGAGTTTGGCTTCGGCGACGCGCCTCCCTCGATTCCGTTTGCCACGGCTGGCGGCGACCGCCAGAGCATCGACGACGAGGCCACCGATTGGCAGGTGGCAGTGAACTGGGACGCGAGTGACACGCAATATTTTTACGGCCTCGTGTCCAGCGGCCACGTCAGCAGCGGCGTCAACATCTTCCCGCCGTTCCTCGAGTATGGACCCATGGACGTGATCAACTACGAGCTGGGATGGAAAGCGCGCCTGGCCAACGACCAGCTCCACACCCAGTTCAGCGTCTACTACGAGACCTTCGACGACTACCAGGCGAACTTCTCCGAGTTCAATGCCTCCATTCCGGGGCTCAATAACCCGACCCTGAGGAACGCCGAAACCGAGAGCACGGTCTGGGGGGTCGAATTCAGCGGGCAGGCGCGGCTGGGCGCTTTCTCGCTCGATTTCGGTTTAGCGTATCTGGAAAGCGAGCTCGGCACGTTCAGCGACGTCAGGGATCCGTTCCGTCCGACGGGCGACGCCAACGGGGACGGTATTCCTGATGACGTCATTAACCTCTCGGGCGCGGAGGTTCCGTTCGCGCCGCCCTTCACCGGTAACATCGGCATCGCCTACGACATCGCGATTGGAGACTTCACGCTGACACCGCGAGTCGACTTCTCGCATCAGGACGAAACCCAGGCGGCACTCTGGCCAGACCCGCAGGTGACGCTGGAAGCGCGCGATCTCGTCAACGCGCAACTGACATTCAGACCCAACTCGCGCAAATGGTCGGCCGTCGCCTGGGGTACGAACGTGACCGACGAGCAATACGTTTCGGGAATCCAAAACAATGGGACGCTCTACTATGCCGCGCCGCCGGCGCAGTATGGGCTCAGGGTCAAGATCAATTTCTGAAGTCACTGCCCTCGCCGGGGAATGCCGGGGTTCGGCCCTGGATTCCCCGGCTACCCCGGCGGCCACGCGAGCGTGACATCGAGCGTGGCATCCCCCACGGCATCGGCGAGCGGCTCCGCACTTTCGACCACCGGTGAGCGGCCCGCGGACCTGCGCGGACAGCTCTCCTGGGCGCTGTTCGAGTTCGCGCGCTCGCCCTACATCAGCCTGGTCTACGTTTTCGTATTCCCGCCCTATTTTGCCAACGTCGTGATCGGCGACGCCGTGCGCGGCCAGGAAGCCTGGAGCCTCGCAAACACCATCGTCGGCATTTGCGTGGCGCTCCTGGCACCGCTGCTCGGAGCGATATCCGACCGGACCGGGCCAAGAAAGCCATGGCTCGCCGCCGTCGCGCTCATCATGTCGGTGAGCTGTATCGCGCTCTGGTTCGCGATGCCAGGGGCCAAAGGCGGGCTGCCGGTGAACGCAATTCTGCTGTTGGTCATCATCCTGGCGACGTGCTTCCAATTCACCGAGGTCTTTCACAACGCGATGCTGGCCTCGATCGCGAGATCCGATCGCGTCGGGGGACTCTCGGGACTCGGGATCGCAACCGGCAATCTCGGCACTCTCAGCGCGATGGTTGTGATGCTGTTCGGCGTCGCGCTGCCAGCGTCGGGAATGACGCTGGGCGGTTTGCTGCCGGATAGACCCCTGTTCGGGCTCGACCCCGCGACGTACGAACACAGCCGCATCGCGGGACCGGTCGCCGGCGTGTGGTTTCTGATCTTCATCGTGCCGCTGCTGTTGTGGACTCCTGACCGTCCGGCCACCGGTATTTCGGCCCGCCGGGCGGTGCGCGAGGGACTGGAACAGCTCTGGCTGACGATCAAGCGCGCGCGGCGCGTATCCAATGTCGCGCTCTACCTGCTCGCGCGCATGTTGTATACGGACGCCAAGGTGGCGATCCTGGCGTACGCCGGCATTTATGGCGCCGGCGTGTTCGGCTGGGAACTCGCCGAGCTGCTCCTGTCTGCCCTGCTGCTGGCGCCGTTTTCCATTTCGGGCGGCTTCATCGGCGGCTGGCTCGACAATACGCTGGGTTCGAAGCGAGCCATCCAGATCAGCGTGGGGCTGACGTGCGTCGGGATGCTGGGCGCCGTGTCCACGACGCCGGATCAGATCCTGTTGGTCTTCCCGTATGACGCCACGGTCGCTGAACCGCTGTGGTCATTTCCCTATTTCCGGACCTTGCCCGAGGTCATCTACCTGATGACGTTCATGCTGCTCGCCATCACCATCACCGCGGCGTTCTGCACCAGCCGCACGATGATGGCGCGCATTGCCCCGGTCTCGATGATGAGCCAGTTTTTCGGTCTCTACGCGCTGTCCGGCACGGCCACGGCATTTCTCGGCCATGCCCTGGTGGCGGCTTTCACGCGCGCGTTCGACAGCCAGCGCGCGGGCTTCGCCTCGCTCATTATTCTGCTGGCCGCCGGATTTGCGCTGATGTTCCGGGTGCGGCAGGAGCGCGCGCCGGAGATTGCGTGACCTCATGTGGTCCCGCCAGCGGGTCGGGCCCAGGTAATCGACCTACGCTCGGCTCGCGACGCGCGAAGTTCTAGGCTTTCAAGCCGACGTAGTTCTCAGCCAGGGCCGTGGATGCCGCCGTCGAATCGACCAGATATTCGAGTTCCGCCAGCTGGATCTTGCGATTGAATTCGCCGTGTTCCGGAAAACGGTGCAGAAGTGACGTCATCCACCACGAGAACCGTTCGGCCTTCCAGACACGCGCCAGCGCTTTGCGGGAATAGTCGTTGAGCCCGGCCTCTGATCGCTCGCTGTAGAATTCCATCAGAGCCTGCAACAGGTAACCGACGTCACTCGCGGCAAGGTTGAGACCCTTCGCACCCGTAGGGGGCACGATGTGCGCGGCGTCGCCCGCCAGAAACAGTCGCCCGAATCGCATGGGCTCGGCCACGAAGCTGCGCAGCGGTGCCACACTCTTCTCGATCGATGGGCCCGTCACGATGCCTGCGGCAGTCCTTTCGTCCAGTCGGCTCTTGAGCTCCGTCCAGAATCTTTCGTCGGACCATTGAGCGGTGTCCTCATCGGCTGCACACTGAACGTAATAACGACTGCGCGACCGGGAACGCATGGAACAGAGCGCAAATCCCTTGTCGTGGCTGGCATACACGAGTTCGTCGTTGCAGGGTGGCACGTCAGCGAGAATGCCCAGCCAGCCGAATGGGTACACGCGCTCGTAGGTCTTGAGGGCTTCCGCCGGAATGCTCGCGCGGCTGACACCATGAAAGCCGTCGCAGCCGGCGACGAAGTCGCACCGAATCGTCTGTCGCTTTCCGCCGTGAACGAACTCTACTCGCGGCCTGGCCGTGCCTGCGTCGTCAATCGACACGTCCTCGGCCTCATACACCGACATGGCCCCACAGGCAGACCTCGCGTCCATCAGGTCGCGCGTGACCTCCGTCTGCCCGTACACGACGACCATCCTGCCGCCCGTCAGCCGCCGGATGTCGATTCGATGGCGCTGCCCTTCGAAGCTGAGCTCGATGCCCTCGTGCACCAGCCCGTCCTGGTGCAGGCGCGCGCCACAGCCGGCTGCATCCAGCAGCTCGACGGTGACGCTTTCGAGCACTCCGGCACGGATCCGGCTCAATACGTATTCCGGGCTGCGCCTCTCGAGCACGACCGCGTCGATGCCCTCCTTGTGCAGCAGCTGTCCGAGCAATAGCCCGGAGGGTCCTGCGCCAATGATGGCAACCTGGGTTTTCACGCTATTCTCTCAACTGTTCCAACCGTATCCATTCATCGAAGGGTCCCATCCGCATGTTCACTGCCCACGCAAATGTAATCATGCCGACGCCGGCGCGCTATATGGTCCGCTTGTGCAATCATTTTGCGCATCGCGTGACAGTGCATCGGGAGGGAGATCGCGCCCGAATCGAGTTCCCCGATGCGCCCTGCTCCCTTCACGCTCAAGCCGCAACGCTGGAAATGCGCATCGAGGCAGGCGACGCCGCCGCCCTGCAGCGGCTGAAGGGAGTCGTCGCCGAGCACCTCAAGCAGGTTGCCGCGAAGGAAGCATTCGAGATCAACTGGACCGACTCTTGAATTGTCGGCCGCGATACGTCCTCGGCTGATAGCCGGCACCGGCTGCATCGCGGCTCTGGTGACTTGCTGACCGTCCTGCAAGGAACTGTAGTAACTTACAAATCTCCCTGGGTTTCAGGCGCCACCGATGAGAATAATGATGAGCCTGGTCGGGATCGTCACGCTGTTTGGTCTGGCGTGGCTCCTGTCAGACAACAAGAAGCACATCAATTTTCGCACCGTCGGCACGGCGTTTGCGCTTCAGGTCACGATCGCCGCCCTCATCCTCTACGTCCCCGGAGGCGACGCCGCGCTCAATACGGTATCGAACGCCGTTCAGAACGTCATCAACTACGCCAACGTGGGGATCAGGTTCCTGTTCGGCGAGCTGGGCGAGAAGAAACCAGGCGCGATCATCTTCGCATTTCATGTGCTGCCGGTGATCGTATTCTTCGCCGCCCTGATGGCAACGCTTTACTACCTCGGCGTGATGCAAAAAGTCGTCTCGATTCTCGGTGGTGGCGTCCACAAGTTGCTCAAGACCAGCCGTGCCGAGTCGATGTCGGCCGTCGCCAATATCTTCGTGGGCCACACCGAATCGCCGCTGGTCGTGCGGCCTTATCTCGGCAGCATGACGCAGTCGGAGCTGTTCGCGGTAATGACCGTCGGAATGGCCACGATTGCCGGCGCCGTCATGGCGGGCTACGCATCCATGGGAATCGAGCTCAAATTCCTGATCACGGCGAGCGTCATGGGCGCGCCGGGCGGGCTCTTGATGGCGAAGATCGTCATGCCGGAAACGGATTATCGTGACCCGAAGCTCGACGGTGCCCAGTTTACTGACCGCGAGCGTCCGGTCAACATTTTCGAGGCCATCGGCAACGGTGCACGCGACGGACTGATGCTGGCGCTCAATATCGGAGCCATGCTGCTGGCATTCGTCGCCATGATCGCGCTGCTGAACGGCATGATCTCGGGCGTCGGCGGGTGGTTCGGATTTGAGGGCCTGAGCTTCGAGAGAATTCTCGGCTGGCTGCTGGCGCCGCTCGCCTTCGTGCTCGGCGTTCCGTGGAGTGAAGCGGCGCAAGCGGGCAGCCTGGTCGGCCAGAAATTCGTCGTGAACGAATTCGTCGCATACATCAATTTCGTCGCGATCAAGGAGCAGCTGTCGACGCAGACCCAGGTGATCGTCACCTTTGCCCTCTGCGGCTTTGCCAACCTGTCCTCGATCGCCATGATGCTCGGCGGGCTGGGAAGTTTGGTGCCCGAGCGACGTTCGGACATTGCGCGGATGGGGCTGCGCGCCGTCCTCGCCGGGACGCTGTCAAACCTGATGAGCGCCACCCTGGCGGGGCTTTTCCTGTCTCTGCACTCGGGGTGACGTGCGTTCGGAGCCGATCATGCGCAGAGCAGTCATTCTCGTATTGGACTCCTTCGGGATCGGCGCTGCGCCCGATGCCGAACGCTTCGGTGATGCCGGCTCCGATACCCTTGGGCACATCGCCGAGTATCGCGCCCGGTCCGGCGCTTTATTGCGCGTGCCGAATCTCGCCCGCCTGGGCCTGTTGCATGCCGCGAGGGACAGTAGCGGTAAATTTCCAGATGGTTGCGACGCCGATGTCGAGATCATCGGGGCATACGGTTATGCGGAGGAGATGAGCACCGGCAAGGACACGCCGAGCGGCCACTGGGAGATGGCTGGCGTGCCGGTGCTGTACGAGTGGGGATATTTCCGGGATGCCAAAAACACCTTTCCCCCGCCGCTGCTGCAACGGCTGATCAAGCAGGGGAATTTGCCGGGCGTCCTCGGCAACTGCCATGCCTCCGGCACGGAGATCATCGCGCAACTCGGCGAAGAGCACGTCCGCACGCGCAGGCCGATCGTCTACACCTCGGCCGACAGCGTGTTCCAGATTGCCTGTCACGAAGAGGCTTTCGGGCTCGAACGACTGCTCGATCTGTGTCAGATCGCCCGTAAGCTCGTCGACGAGTACCGCGTCGCCCGCGTGATCGCGAGGCCCTTCATCGGCAAGTCGGCCACGGACTTCAAGCGCACCGGCAACCGCCACGACTTCGCCGTTCCGCCTCCCGCGCCGACCGTCCTCGACAAACTCCTCGAGAGCGGCGGCAAGGTCATCGGCATCGGCAAGATTCCAGACATATTTGCCCACCGCGGATTCAGCCGCGAAATCCAGGCCCATGGGAATGAAGCGCTGTTCGACGCAACTCTCGAGGCGCTCGCCTCCGCGCCGGACCACTCAATCGTGTTCAGCAACTTCGTGGATTTCGACACGCTGTACGGTCACCGGCGCGACGCCGATGGGTATGCGCGGGCACTCGAGCAATTCGACGCTCGACTTCCCGCATTGCTCGCACAACTGCTCGATGGCGACATCGTCATCCTGAGCGCGGACCACGGCTGTGATCCCACATGGCCAGGGAGCGATCACACGCGCGAGCACATCCCCGTGCTGGTGTACGGCCATCGCGTGACAGCCCGATCGCTCGGCAGACGTTCGACCTTCGCGGACATCGGGCAGAGCCTGGCCGGTTTCTTCGATCTTCCCGCGATGGACTACGGCACTGATTTTCTGTAGGTGCCAGGTCGGGGGGTTTCGGGGTTATTTGCAGCCACCTCAGTGATCGGCCATTCCGCAGCCGAATTAGCCCCGAAACCCCCGACCGGGCACCTCTTAGGACCACACCATGACCAATCTCGCCCTGATCATCCTCATCGGCCTGCTGGGCGGAATCGCCGTCGGTTTGCAGGCGCCGCTCGCCAGCGCGATCAATCAACGCCTCGGCATCCTCGAGAGCGTGTTCATCGTCCATCTCGGCGGCTTGATCGCCGTCGCCGTGCCACTGCTGTTCATGGGCGGCGGTCGGCTGGCCCAGTGGCAGACCGTGCCGCCGTACACGTTGACAGCCGGTGTGCTCGGAGTGGTCGTGGTCGGATCGACGGTCCTCATGGTGCCGCGGATCGGCGTCGCCGCCGCCATCGTGCTGATCATCACCGGCCAGCTGTCCATCGCGGCGACGATCGATCACTTCGGACTGTTCGGCGTCCTCCCGAAGCCGCTCAGCATTCAGCGTGCGATGGGGCTCGGGCTGGTTCTGCTCGGCGTGTGGTGGGCGCTGCGGCATTGAGCAGGCGTGGAGACCCCTCACCCCAACCCTCTCCCCACTAAGGTGAGGAGAGGGAGTGAGCACTCGTCTCAGTCCTCCCCCTCTCCCGCTTGCGGGAGAGGGTTGGGGTGAGGGCTTGCCTTGTCGATCACCGCCGCGCGAATTCTGGCGGCGAGCGCTGCCGCTTCGGAACGCACGCGCTTCTCGTCGACGCTCAGAATCCTGCTCTCGCTCATCAGGATCTTCCCATCGACGATGACCGTGACGACATCCTGCTCGTCGGCGACGTAGATGAGATGCGAGATCACGTCGTACTGCGGCGTGAAGTGCGGATCGGACAGTGAGACCTGGATGAGATCGGCCCGGCGCCCGACCGTCAGCGCGCCAATCTGATCGCCGAGACCGATCGCCTCCGCGCCGCCGAGTGTCGCCATGCGCATCGCTGTGCGCGCCGGCAGCACCTGCGGATCCATCGTCGCCACTTTCTGCAGGAAGGCAGCCAGGCGCATTTCCTCCCACATGTCGAGATCGTTGTTGGTCGCCGGACCATCCGTTCCGAGACCGATCCGGACACCCTCCTTCAACATCCGGGCCACGGGCGCGATCCCCGAAGAAATCTTCATGTTCGAGGAGGGGTTATGGATCACGCCGACGCCACGCTCTGCCAGGAGCGCGATCTCCTCGTCCGTCGGCCAGACCAGATGCGCGCCAATTGTCGGCCCGTTGAGGAATCCAAGATTTTCCAGGTACTTCACCGGCGTCGTGCCGAAGGTGCGCTGGCTGTAGTCCAGCTCGAAACGGGACTCGGAGATGTGGATGCTGATCGGAACCTGTAGCTCGTGCGCCTTCGCGCGAATCGCCCGGAGCTGCTCAGGCTTCAGCGTATAAATGGCGTGTGCCGAGATGATCGGCAGGATCCGGTTGTTCTTGCCCTTCCAGCGTCCGACAAATTCTGCCGCGAGACGCAGCGACTCTTCCGCGCCCGAGGCATCCGGACTTTTCTGATCGATCACTGTCGGTGCCGCCAGAACGCGCAGCCCGCAGCCCTCAACGGCTCGGGCCACGGCGTCCGGAAAGTAGTACATGTCGACGAAGGTCGTGGTCCCGCCGCGGATCATCTCCCAGCAGGCGAGCTCGGTGCCGATGCGCACGAATTCTTCGTCGACGAAGCGGCCTTCGGTGGGAAAGATGTAATTCGTGAGCCAGTCGATCAGTTCGCGGTCATCGGCAATCCCCCGCAGCAGGGTCATCGCCGCGTGCGTGTGGCCGTTGATGAGGCCCGGCATGACGACGCGCTCATGGCCAGCGATAGTTCGCCCTGCCCGGTACTTGCCGGCGATCTCATCGCGCGCGCCAACAGCGACGATCATGCCGTCGTCGACGGCAACGGCCCCGTCGTTGATCACGGGACGGCTCTCGTCCAGGGTCACCACGTAATCGCCGGCAATGATCAGATCGACGGACGGCCGCGTTGTGCAGGCCGATATCAGCACGATCGCACAGCCGAGCAGGGTGAGCCAGGCAAATCGACCCGATCTGAAATACCATCTCATTCCGATCTCCAGCGGGCGAATGATTCGCGTCCGTCAGCCAACATGAACGTCCGGTTGCTGCCAAAAGTCGAGCTTCACTGCCACCTGGAAGGCTGCTTCCGCCCCGAGACGGTACGTGAGGTCGGTCGGACGCTCGGCATCGATGTCCCCGCCGATCCCGAGACCTTCCGCCGCGACTGGCTGATCACCGAGCCGATGAACAACCTCGCGGTTGCCCTGGGCAAGTTTGCCAACATCCAGTCGATCTGGAGCTCGGAGGAAGTCATCGAACGGCTCACGTATGAAGCCTGCGAGGATGGCCGCGCACAGGGAACCCGCATCCTTGAGTTGCGCTACTCGCCCGACTTCATCGCCGAAGGTCGCCCGGGATTGAGCTTTGAGAGGATTCATCGTTCGATCCTGCGCGGAATCGCCAGAGCGGGGCACCCCGACCTCGCGGTCGGCCTGATCGGCATCGTGCGAAAAATCCTACCCTACAGCCAGGCCTCGTACACGACCGGCTTCATCATCGAGAACCGGGACAGCTTCGTCGGGATCGACTTCGCGGACCGTGACATCGGCTTCGAACTCCGCCGCTTCGCGTCGATGATCGGCCGGGCGCGGCAAGTGGGCTTGCACTTCACCACCCATTGTGGCGAGGACAACGTGCCCGAAGCGGCGCTGCACGTGGAAATGGCGATCGCGGAGTTGGGCGCGGAACGGATCGGCCACGGGATCTACGCCATTCGCGATCCGCGGGTCGTCGAGCTCGCGAAGCGCAAGCGCGTCCTGTTCGAGCTCTGCCCCACCAGCAACTGGCTGACGAGCTCCGTGCCCTCGATCCGCGCCCATCCGATCCGCTTGTTTCTGGAATCCGGTGTCCACGTGTCGATCAACAGCGACGATCCGGGCTTGTTCGGCATCGATCTGTGCCACGAGTACGACGTCTTGCGGCAGGAGCTCAGCTTCACGGCGGTCGAGTTCGACCGCTGCAACGACCTGGCGGCAGCGCACAGTTTCCTATCGAGCGAAGTGAAACAAAAGGTCTGGCCGCGGCCGATCCCCGATTTGGTTTGAACTGCTTCGCACCTTCCCCTCGCCCCTCCCGAATGCGGGAGGGGCTGAACGGAAGCAGTACAGGAACGCGTGGAGGGCTACCGGAATCGGGCCTTCAACGACACGCCGATGATGCGGGGCTCGTTTTCGAAACCGGTCAGGTTGTTGAAATCGATACCGCCCTTGACGTTCTCTTCGTCCGTAATGTTCCGGCCGAACAACGCCACCTCGAATTGCCCGTCATTGTGGGAATAGCCGATGCGCGCACCACCCTCGAAGGTATCGTCGCTGAAGTACTCGGCCGATTCGTAGATGAAGAACTGGGTTTCTCCCTGGAACGCCCAATCGGTGTAGAAGTAGATCTCGCCGCTGTCGCCGACCGGAATGCCATAGCGCGCGGTGATGGTCGCGATGTATTCCGGCGCCTGGGTGAAGGCGTTGCCATCGATGATGGCGTTGCCGGCACCGTCCAGGGGATCGAGCACCGTGCAGAGCCCCGAACCACAGGGAGGCACCACCAGCACGTCGTCCTCGATTTCGGTGTCGGTATAGCTCAGACCCAGCGTCATCAGGAAGTTGTCGGTGACAAGGAATTCACCCTCGAGATCGAAACCCATACCCGTGCCCTTGTCGGCATTCACCAGCTGCACGAAGTTGCCACCACCGCCGATGGCCGACAGCTGCTGATCCTCGATCTCGTAGTAGAAGACCGAGCCGTTGAGCCGAACGCGGTTGCCCGCGAGATCCGACTTGAATCCCGCCTCGATCGAGGTGATGGTTTCGGAATCCGCGATCGACGGAGATCCGAAGAATGCGACGTCACGGCCCTGAATGGTGGGTGCTCGAAAGCCCGAGGCGAGTCGCCCGTAGATGTTGAATTGGTCGTTGACCTCGTACAGCGCGCTCAAATCCCAGCTGACCTGCGAATCAGAGACATTCTCCGGCGGTGTGGGCACGGGCGAGACCTGGACGGTGAGATCTTTCTCGTCATCGGTAAAACGCGCACCCCCAGTCACCGTCAGGGCATCGGTCACATCGAAGCTCATGTGGCCGAACACGGCCCAAGCCGTATTCTCATGCGTCAACGTGGTCGCGGCCACGAAAAACGGATTGGTCGTGACCGAGAACTCGGAGTCGAAGTAAAAAACGCCCGCTTGCCAGAACAACCGCTCGCTGGCCTGGGAAGCGATGCGGATTTCCTGGGTGATCTGATCGAGATCGTCGATTCCGTCCTGGGTCACTGAAGGAAATGGAATGCAGGGGTCGCCTGGCGCGCTGCCCGGTGGGCACGGCCCGACAAAGGGGAGGAAATCAGCGCCAAAACCGCCGTCGATGTCGCCGAGGCTTCTGCTCTCGGTCGACTCGTAGGCCGAGATCGACGTCAGGGTGGTGTCGTCGCCAAAGTGAAAATCGAGTTTGACTGACCCGCCGAGGGCTTCGGAGGACTGCGGGTTGTTGTTCCCCTGGTCGAAAAAGACCGTGTCGCGATCGAAATTGGAATTGAAACCATTGCTGCCCGGCCCGAGGACGTTGGCTCGGAAAATCGATGCCGTGCCATCGTTGTCGCGGCCATGTACGTTCAACAGTGCGCTGAAGCCATCGCTCGGCTCGATCAGGAGCTGTGCTCGATAGGCGAACTCGTCGAAGCCGCCGAGAGCATCGTCCTCACCGGTGAAGCCGTTGTCGATCCAATCGCCGCGCTCCTGGTACAGGACCGAGAGACGCGCGGAAACGGTATCGGAACCGCCGCCAACCGCCCCCTGCACGATCGCGGTTTCCAGCTCACCATACGTTACGCTGATGTCGGCGTCGAAGTCCTTGCTGGGCTTTTTGGTGTCGAACTTGACGATACCTGCAGGAGTATTGCGACCGAACAAGGTTCCCTGCGGCCCTCGAAGGACTTCCACCCGCTCGATGTCGAACAGCGGGAAGCTCTTGAGGATCACGTTCTCCAGAACCACTTCGTCCACGATGATGGACACGGGCTGCGAAGCGGCCAGGTCGAAGTCCGAATTGCCGAGGCCCCGAATGTAGAACCTCGGCGCCAGCCTGCCGTTGGATGACTCGGCATACAGGCTGGGAACGCGCGTGGCCAGCGCCCGGATGTCGTCGCCGCCTTCGAACATGGCAGCGAGTCGCTCACCCTCTACGGCCGAGACGGAAACCGGAACGTCCTGTATGTTCTCCGCACGGCGTGTTGCGGTGACGACGAGTTCTTCGAGCGCGTTTTGCGCGTACGCAGAGCCTGCGCCTCCCGCCAACGCTGCCAACAGAAACCCAAGCGCGCAATCACGCGGCCGCAATCTCAGCGAGACACCTGTTGTTGTCATGTCACATTCCCCCGATGCAAGCCTGGTCTTAAGAGCTGTTGGAAGACGACGGAATCCGGCAAGAGCGTTGTTGTGCGACAAACCAGCCCGGATTTGTAGACAACTCGCGATCCCCCGCGCGCCGCCGCTGACCGTATGTCGATTTGCTGAACATGCCGCACGTCAGCGTGCCGATAGTGTGCGCGAGTATAGCCGGCAAGCAATTGCCGAAGCTAGAATCAGGCGCTCCTCCAGACCCCGCCACCAGCCTCCGGCGACAGCCGGTTCGATACAATGCCTATACCATCTTGTGTACAATCGCGGGCCCTGCCGAGCCGGCTCCGCCCGTCGGTCGCGCTATACTCCCGCCGGCGCATGCCGCCAGCCCGCCGGTAATCCATGCCAGCCAAGCACATCAACGCCCAACGCGGTGATTTCGCCGCAACGGTCCTCATGCCCGGCGATCCGTTGCGTGCTCAATACATCGCCGACACCTACCTGGCCAACGCCCGGCGGGTCAATGAAGTCCGCAATATGTGGGGGTTCACCGGTCAGTACCGGGGACGGCCGCTATCGGTGATGGCCCATGGCATGGGGATTCCTTCGGCTTCGATTTATTGCCACGAGCTGATCACGGAGTTCGCGGTCAAGCGCATCATCCGCGTGGGCAGCTGCGGCACGGTGCATCCAGCGGTCAAGCTGCGGGACCTCGTCATCGCGATGGGCGCATCGACCGATTCCGGCGTCAACCGCATGCGCTTTCGCGGTTATGACCTCGCCGCGCTCGCCAGTTTCAGGCTGCTGCGGGACGCCGTGAGGGTCGCAGAAGAGAAAAAACTGCGATTCCACGTCGGCAACGTGTTCTCGGCCGATCTCTTCTACACTCCCGAGCCCGAGATGTTCGAGGTGATGACGAAGTACAATATCCTCGGGGTTGAAATGGAAGCTGCCGGCATCTACGCCCTCGCCACCGAGCTCGGCGCCGAAGCGCTGGCGATCTGCACGGTGAGCGACGATATCCGCGGCGGCACGGCACTGACCGTCGCTGAGCGGCAATCGACATTTGACGCAATGCTCCAGCTCGCCCTGGATACCGCGCTCATCGGCGCGTAACCCGCGAATGCAGCACCCAGCGATGAGCGTAGTCGCCAGCTCCCTGCCTCCCCAGTTGCCCGTGCTCGATCGCGTGACGCGCGTCGACGAGGTTGGCGTCGAAGAACGCGTCGCGCGCTTTTGCAGCCGCAGCATCAAGAAGGAATCGAAGGTTCGCGCACTCAAGCTCGCACTCAGCATGATCGACCTGACGACGCTCGAGGGGCAGGATACGCGTGGCAAGGTCACGCAGCTCTGCCAGAAAGCCATCCATCTGCACGATGCGATGCCCGGCCTGCCCCACGTGGCAGCGGTGTGTGTCTACCCGACGATGGTCGGCGTGGCGCGCCAGGCGCTTCACGGTCACGACATCAAGGTCGCATCCGTTGCCACTGCATTTCCGAGCGGCATGGCACCCTTAAGCGTCAAGCTGGAGGACACCAGGGTCGCGGTGCAAGAAGGCGCCGACGAAGTCGACATGGTGATCTCGCGCGGCGAATTCCTGCAGGGCGAGTACAGCCGAGTGTTCGACGAGATCATCGCCATCAAGGAAGCCTGCGGGCGAGCGCAGCTCAAGGTCATCCTCGAGACCGGCGAGCTCGGCACGCTCGACCGCGTCCGACGCGCCAGCATTCTCGCCATGCATGCCGGTGCCGATTTCATCAAGCCCTCAACCG
>DATBVX010000099.1:0-7429 GCA_036515135.1 Steroidobacteraceae bacterium | reverse complement strand
GGCGTTCATCATCGTGTGGGGCTGGTCGCTGTGGCGGAAGTTCTCGCGCCCGCCGCCCGACAGGTGCGACAACCCGTTCGGCTGAACGCGTGACGTACCGAATCCTGGCGGATTTCGTCGTCATCACTCACGGCGCGTTTGTGCTCTTCGTCGTGTTCGGCGGCTTTCTGGCGCTCCGGAAAATTCGCTGGGCCTGGGTGCACGTCCCGGCAGCGGCGTGGGGTGCGTACATCGAGTTCGTGGGATGGATCTGCCCGCTAACGCCGCTCGAGAATTACCTGCGCGGGCTCGCGGGCGAAAGCGGCTACCCGGAAGGATTCATCGAGCATTACCTGTACCCGCTGATGTATCCCGCCGGGCTCACCCGCTCGACTCAGTTGGTACTCGGATGCATCGTGATCGCGATCAACCTGATCGCCTACGGCCTGGTGGTGGGCCGGGCACTCAAGTCGCGACGCCAGATCGTGTAGCTGCGATCCGCCGCGCCGCCGTCAGTACTTGTACCCTAGCCCGAGTCGCAGCACGTCGAAGCCCGGCGTGCTTGTGGCGCTACCGACGTCGATCCATTGCTTCTCATAGCCGAGTCGCAGCGACATGCCACGGTTGATGTCCCAGCGCACGCCGACACCCGCCTGATAGGCGAACTCATCCGTGGTGCGCGTGTTCTGATACGTCGTGCAGATGTAACCCCACCAGGGGTCCCACCAGCACCCAGTCTGCGGCGGACCCTGAGGGATGTTGGTATCGATGAAACTCCAACCGATGCCTGCGGATATGTACGGCGTGATGTCACCCTCCAGCAGATTGAACAGCACGTTGATCCGCGGCGTGAATATTTCCGCCGTTCCGCGCACGTCATAGCTGGGCAACGGAACGGTATCGGCGGACTGGATCGTGGCCCGGTAATCGACGTCGAGATAGTCGAGCACGAACTGCAGTTGCATCCGGTTGTTGAAGTGGTAGTTGGCACCGATCGAGAATCCCCAGTCGGTGTCGGTGTCGGCAGTCGAACCGCCCTCGAAGTCGATCCCGTAGGAATCCTGGTAGTTGACGTCGAACAGGAATTCCCAGGTCTGATCACGATTGCTCCGGCTCTGAGCAAACGCGGCGGGCGTCAAGAGAACCGTCAGCATCAACGAAGTCAACAACTGATTTCGGGTCAAGGGAATCTTCTCCATTCGCTCCTGTGGGGGCGTCATTTTGCACGAACCTACGCGCGATTACGCTATTGCGGGTTGTGCCTGATGTCTGGTAGTGCGCTCATCGCGCAACGGTTCGGCAACCAACGCCAGTAAGTGCCGCAACGCCACAGCCACTCGAGCGGGCCCATGCGAAAGCGATTGAGCCACCCGTGACTCGCCTCGGCGAGCAGCGCGTAAACGATGATCGCGACAGCGGTCATCTGCACACCATTGAGATGGCCGTAGAGCCCGAAGCCCCATGGTTCGGCCAACGCCGCGATGGTGAACGATTGGCCGATATAGTTTGTGAGGGCCATGCGGCCGGCCGCCTCGATTCGGCTCCACAGCCGGCGCTCAGCCGGTCGTTGGCTCATCACGAACACCATGCCCGCGATGCCGCACGCGACCGGCAGCGCGCTCAATGCGTGCAGGAATTCCGGCCAGCGCCAGTCCACCAGGCCCTGGAGCTCGCGGCCCTGCAACCAGGTTGCGAGCAGCGTCAGCGGCAGCCCGATGCCCAGACCCACACGCGCAACCCGTGACCCTACGGCGGGCAATTGCGCGGTGATCATGCCGCTGCGAAAGAGTCCCGCGCCGATCATGAACAAGGCGAGCGTGCGCCAGAGCAGCATGATCGCCAGATAGAAAAGAAGTTGCGTGTACTGTTCGACGTGCAGGCGGGTGAGTGCGGCGAAATCCCCGGACTGTCGCACCTGCCATTCCTTCGGTGCAGCAGCCGTCGATTGGCCCGAGATTGCGGCGAGCTGCTGCTGCGCTTCGCGGTACTCGTTGGCAATCGCGTCCTCCGGTGTGGTTCCCTCGAAACGCACGGTCAGGAGGCACGCGGTCGCGATCAGGATGGCGACCCACGCTCCGAGTGCGAGCCGCCAGCTGCGCCGCCAGAGCGCGAACGTCGCAATAGCGAGCAGCGCGGCACTCGCCACGGTGATCATGACCGAGACACTCCCGATGCCGCCGATCTGATAGCTCCAGATGATCGTGACTCCAAGCAGCACGAGTCCCGCTTGCAGCAGCGAATCGGCCGACACTCTGCGCATGGTGAGCAGCAGCAAGCCCGCGATCGCATACGGCAGCAGCACTTCGGCCGAGTACAGAAGCAGCCCGTGAGCGATACCGAACAGGGCCAGGATCAGCACGCGCCGCAGGTAGATTCCGGCAAATCCGCGTCCGCTCAAGGTGAGCCGCTCACTCTGAAGGGCGAAGCCGATGCCGAAGAGTACCGAGAACAGTGTCAGGAACTTGAGATCGATGAGCGCATGAAACAGCTGCCAGTCGAGCCACGCAAGTCGTTCGCTGCCGCCGAGCGCCACGGCAAAACCGCCGGCATCGAACGGCAGGAACATCTGGCGGACGTTGGCCCACAGGATGCCGAGCAGTGCGAAGCCGCGCAGCGCGTCCAGCCAGACGATCCGTGCGCCGCTCTCGACAGGCCCACTTGCATTCGAATCCAGCGGTGGCGGCCGCGGGCGATCCGGCTCTGCGCTGGTCACGTCCCGTCTCCCGGCATCATCCAGGCCGTGTCGCGGTCACGGATCCTGCGGTACTTCCGGACTTTTCCGAGGAGATATCGAGTTGTCGCGACGAACGCGATCGCACCGACAGCCAGGCCAAGCGGAATGATGTACCAACCGAGCAGCTCGCGTGCGTCGGCTGGCGGCGCACTGACGCGGCCGAGTTGGTAGGAGATGTCGTCGGGAGCCACTTGCCGGATCCAGAGCCCGATGCGATCGGGAGTGAAAGGCTTGAGGAGCGCGCAGCCGAGCCCGATCAGCGCGGTTCCATAGCCGAAGAATGCGACCACCAGCGCGCCGATGCCCTCGAGACTGCGCGTCGCCCAAAGCGCAACGAGCCGCAGCAACAGGAGCGGCGAACGCGTGGTTTGCGCTCGCAGCGCGAGGTTGTCCATCAGGTAGGCGCTGGCCAGCGTGGCCGGGTCACCCAATCGCGCGATTGCATCGGCGACACGCTGCGGATCCAGTTGATTGTCGACTTCAGCGGTATCGATGAGGTGGCTGCGAAGCTCCTTGACGATGTCGTCAGCCTGTGCAGCGGGAAGCGCGCTGAGCGCGGGGCGCAGCCGCTCGAGGTAACCGTCGATCGCGTGCTCCGCACGTGCCGCTGCGTTCATCGTTTGTACTCCGGGAGGACCGGCGCCAGGATTTCGTCGATATTGGAAGTGAACTCGCGCCAGAAACGCGTCATCTTCACCACGCGACGGCGCCCTTCCGGCGTCAGCTTGTAGTACTTGCGCGGGTGACCCGCGTCGGCTTCGACCCATTCCGCTTCCAGCTGTCCGTCGACATGCAGGCGGCTCAGCAATGGATAAAGGGTTCCTTCCGCGACCGCGAGCTTCGCGTCACTCTCGAGCCGACGGATCAGCTCGAGCCCGTAGAGGCGTCCGGACCAGAAGGCGGCGAGCACAACGAGCTCCAGAACACCCTTGCGGACCTGGACTTCCCATCGTTCGACCGCAAGGTTGTCGCTTGGTCCATGAGACATCGCAATAAACTATACCTCGTATACCGATGTATCTCAAACGGACCCACGAACCGGCGTTGGGACCATTTCATTGAGTGTGTCCCCCAATCGGAAGGCTATTGCGATCGACCTGATCGCCTACGCCCTGGTAGTGCGGCGGTCGCTTACGTCTGGCCCCTGGTCGGGTCCCAACTCGGCGGCCAGCATCTGCAGTCCAAGCAAGCGGACGTCGGTCATCGCCGCGGATTCCGGCAGCAACTCGAGGAGTCGCAACCAGAATGCGCTGCGCTCGGGCCACCGCGGCGTCATCAACTCGGGACTCGAAACCGCCACGCGTTGCAGATCCGTCAAGGTCAACGCTTCGAACGCCGTCAGGGTCTGGTCTGCCATTCCCAAGACGACGCGTGCGGCGGGCGGGTTCGCCCGAGAGAGATGCCAGGCGAAAAACAACGCCAGCTCCGCAAAACCGCCCAGAGCCTGGCGTGGCCCTTCATCTGTATCGGGCGATTGCGGTTCGTGAACCGCCGTATTGTCTGCAATACCGAGCCAGTACGCCCCATCATTGAAGCGGGCAGTGAAGAGTGAGAACGGACACCGCGCGACAATGGCGCGCCGCTCCGGCGTCAACGTCAGCAGACTCGCCGGCACCGGATCCAGCCCACGAAAACGAGCGGCATTCGCCACCCAGTAACGCGGCGCGAACGCGAGCAGCGCCAGCCAGCTGCGATTGAGCTCGTACAAGGGCTCCAGCACCGCCGAACTGAGCACCGCGCTCGCCAGCCAGCGACGCGATCCTGTGGTCACCGCACTTCCAGAATATGTTCTTGTCATCGGCGCCCTCCTGCTTTTCGCGTGGATTCTTGCCGATTCTGCTCATGGCGCACAGCTCGCAATTGTGGTTTATTTATACCAAATCTTTACGGGGCATCACAGGGAGTCCTGCCCATGCGTGTTTCCGATGACCGCTATTCCCGCGACCGGCTGCGTTTCGATCTTGCGGTGAGGATGATCCGGCACGAAGCGCGCACCTGCACGATACGCGTGTGGACCGGGCTCAGCGACGATCGCATTCGCAAGCTTTACCGCGCCTACCTGCAGCACACACCCGAAACCCCCGTGCGGCGCCATCGCGGCAAATCGCCACGACAGATTTCGTTCTTCATGCGCACGCCGGCGGTACGGTTCGAAGCGACGACACTCGCGAGCCTCTTCTGCATGCTGGGTCTCGTTCCACCGGCGGGCAGCAGTCCGCACCGTTCAGCGCCGCCGATGAGTCTCGAGTGGGGTGAATTCTTCTGCCAGGCGTACGAGAGCCATCTGGCGTTGCATGTGGCGCCGCGTGTCTCGTTCGAGCATGCCTGGTTCTTGCTGCTCGCCTTGCTGCGCCAGGACGAGATCGCGCTCGGAGCCTGCAGCGCGTGCGGCGGCTTATGGTTGGTGGATGCGTTTGCCCCGGCAGGCTCCATGTGCCCCCGCTGCGTTCATCTCCCCGTCGGCTCACGCCTCGATCGCCGGGTCGATTCAACCGGCGTCATGCCGGTCCATCGCGATTGGAGTCCCGATACTCCCGGGTTTCGCTGAACACAGACTTGCGCCGGCCCGCCGGGCGGGGCGCTAGAATGGCCGCAACTTTCTCTGGCGGCCGCCCTCGATGGATTCGCGAACTGACCGGCCGAACATCTTTGCCGGGCCCTATCTCGATCGCAGCAGTCATCTGCGTGAGCGTGAGGATTGGCTGGCCCGGGCCGTTCGCGATCCAAATGCCCGCTTCGTTCCGGTCTGGCAGACGCGCAATCTCTTCACGCGTGGGGAATCGATGGGTGCGCTTTTCCTGACGGCGGACCACATCGTCGTGCAATCAGCGCGCGCTGAAAACCTGACATTCCTCGGTGTCCATCAGGAGCGAGCCTTTTTTATGGTGGAGCTCGAGGGTGATGCTCCGCCGCAGGTGCCCGAATCAGGCGAATTCCGCGAGCTCAGATTCCTGGGCGCGATGCTGCCGGGCGAAGAAGCAGGCCTGCTCGCCTACGCGCGTGCGCTCGCCATCTGGCGCCAGCGACACCGGTTTTGCGGGGTGTGCGGTTCACCAACCCGGGGCACGCGCGCCGGCCATGTGCTCGTGTGCAGCAACGAAGCATGCCGCGCCGAGCAGTTTCCACGCATCGACCCCGCGATCATTGTCCTCGTGACGGATGGCCAACGCGCGCTGCTCGGCCGCCAATCGAGCTGGCCCGAGGGGCGCTATTCGACGATCGCGGGATTCGTCGAGCCCGGCGAAAGCCTGGAAGATGCGATTGCACGCGAGGTCCACGAGGAAACGGGCATAGTCGTGCACGACATTCGCTATCACTCCTCGCAGCCCTGGCCGTTCCCCTCCTCCATCATGCTGGGATTCACCGCGCATGCATCGAGTCTCGCCATCGCGCGCGCCGACCAGGAACTAGAGGACGTGCGTTGGTTCACTCGCGCCGACATTGCGTCCGGATTCCCGGCGATGCCCTCGAGGCAATCGATTTCGTTTCGCCTCATCCAGGACTGGTATGACAGCGGTGCGGAGCGCCCCCTCCTCGAGACGCCGGGCGTACGCCTCTGATCATGACCGATTCCTTCACTCTCCCCTTCTGGCTCTTCCTTCTTCTCACACTTCTCTCCGCCTGGGCCGTGGTCTCACGTCTGCTGCTGCCGAGCGTGCGCTGGTTCTTCGGCCGGCGCGTGAACCGGCTCACCGAGCAGCTCAATCGCACGCTCGCTCTCAAGATTCCGCACATCGCGATGACGCGCCGGCAGGTGCTCATCGACCGGCTGGTGTACGACCCGAAAGTGGTGCAGGAAGCGACGCGCGTGGCGGAAACGGAGGGCATTCCGCGGCAGGTGGCACTGAAGCGCGTCGAGAGTTACGCGCGCGAGATCGTGCCCGCGTTCAACGCCTACGTCTACTTTCGCGTGGGCAGCGCGATCGGCAAGGGATTGCTCAACATGCTGTACCGGGTGCGGCTCGGGCATGCCGACGACGCGGCGCTCAAGGACCTCGGCCCGAATGCCAGCGTCGTATTCGTGATGAACCACCGCAGCAACGTGGACTACATCCTCGTTGCACACCTGGCGCGTTCGCGCGTGGCGCTGAGTTACGCGGTCGGCGAATGGGCGAAGGTGTGGCCGATCCAGCAGCTGGTGCGTGCGCTCGGCGCCTATTTCGTGCGGCGCGGATCCGGCAACGACCTCTATCGCCGCGTCCTCGAGCGCTATGTGCAGATCGCGGTTGAGGGTGGCGCCGTGCAGGCGATCTTTCCCGAGGGTGGCCTGAGCCGCGATGGTCTGCTGCGCCAGCCGAAGATCGGCTTGCTCGACTACATGCTGCGCGCGTTCGATGTTCGAAGCGGCCGCGACATCGTGTTCGTGCCGGTCGCGGTGAACTACGACCGCGTATTGGAGGACCGCACGCTGCTGCGCGATTCGCAACCGGATGTCGAACCCCGCTCGGGGCTCGCGGCGCTCAGAACGACGCTCGCGTTTGCGGCTCAACAATTGTGGCTTCGACTGCGCGGGCGCTGGTATCGGTTCGGGTACGCCTGCGCGAACTTTGGCGCGCCGATCTCGTTGCGCCAGTACCTGGCGGAGCATGGCTGGGAGCCCGCCACGCTCGATCGCGAAGCGCGCACGGCTCGGGTCAGTGAGCTGGCCGGCGACTTGCTCACCGCGGTCGGGCGCATCGTGCCGATCCTGCCGGTGTCACTCGTGGCCAAGGTCTT
>DATBVX010000098.1:0-3353 GCA_036515135.1 Steroidobacteraceae bacterium | reverse complement strand
TCTCCACGGGCAAGGGCACGCCGATCGCCTGCTCCAGCGCCGACGCGGCATCATCCGCCGTGATCTTCTCGCCCTTGCTGGTCTCGATGTCGAACGACTGGCCATCACTGCGTACGCGCACACCGCCGACACCGAGCACGCCCTGCAGGCGCAGCTCCGAATCGGCGGCCTGCTGCCGCCACGCAACATTGGCTGTCCAAGCGTCGGTGGCAGTCGCGACTGCCGCGCGGCCTTTCATCTCCCAGTGATCGAGCGCCTGACGCTCGGTCTTGGCGCGATTCCAGTCCGCTGGCGACAAGGTCGGCGCTGTCGCGCAGCCGCCGAGCAGCAGCGCGACGAGCATTATCGCGGCCCAGCGCATCAGTCCGGATACCGGCGCAAGGTATTGAGGAGGTAGCGGTGATCAGGCTCCTGAGCGATGGCCTGGTCCCAGATCGCGCGCGCCTGCGATTGCTGACCGAGCGCCCACAGCGTTTCGCCGAGATGCGCCGCGATCTCGCCATCCTTCTCCTCGGCATAGGCGCGCGTGAGCCAGCCCAGCGCATCGCGGTTCTGCCCCATTCGGTGCAACACCCAGCCCATGCTGTCCTGTACCGCGGGACTGTCGGGCGTCATCTCGAGCGACTTGCGGATCAGGCTGTGCGCCTCGCGCAACTCGAGCTTGTGCTCGGTCAGCGTGTAACCGAGCGCGTTCATCACCACAGGATCACCGGGCCGTAGCGCCAGCAGCTCGCGCAACGAGCTCACGGCATCGTCCACACGTCCCATGCGCTCGAGCGTGACGCCACGCGCAAAGCGCAGCGGCAGGTTGTCGGGATAGCGGGTCACCTGGGCATCGAGGATCTCGAGCGCCGAATCGGCTGCGCCCTCTTCAGCCAGCAATCGCGCCCGACCGAGCGCCAGCTCCACCTCGCTTTCGGGGTGATCCTGCGCGTAGGCGTCGAGCAACTGGATCGCCTGGTCCCGCTCTCCGGTGCCAGCCAGCAGCCGCGCTGAACGCAGTAGCGCATCGGTCGCGTACGCGCCGGACGCAACGCGCGAGTAATAGCGGATCGCGCGCTGCGGATCGCGTCGCCGCTCGTAGATGATGCCGAGCGAATAGAACGCGAGGCCCACGTACCGGCCGGTGCTGAGCAGCTCGTTGAAGCGTGCCGCAGCATCGTCGAGCTTGCCGGCCGCCAGGTCGAGGCTGGCGAGCGTGCGCAGCGCTTCGGGACGCGCATCGGGAAGTTCGAGCAATGCGTTGAGCTCGGCGCGCGCGGCTTCCTCCTCATTGGCAGCGCTCTGCAGCAGCGTCAATTCCAGCCGCGAGGGAATGTCGTTCGATGTCGCCACGCGCCTGCGCGCGATCTCCAGCCCGGCATCAGTCCGTCCACTGACCACGAGTGCGCGCGCCAGGAGCCGTTCCGCATCCTCGGTGCCTGGATCCAGTGCAAGCGCCTTGCGTGCGCTCGTCGCCGCCAGCTCGTAGTTGTAGGCCCGCAGCGCCGCGGCCCCGACGGCATAGTGGGCCTGAGCGAGCTTGGGATATCGCGCCGCGAGCCCGCGCGTCACCCACAGCACGCCATAGGCGTTGTCCTCTTCGGCGAGCGTCGAGCTGAGATCGGCGAATCCCTCTGCCGGGCTGGCATACGCGGTCTGGAGCACCGGCTCGAAATGGGCCACGGACTGGTCCAAGACGTGCAACCGCAGCGTTGCGACCGCGAGGTGGCGGTGCGCATCGACGTTTGCCGGCTCGAGTTCAAGCCAGCGGCGTGCCCCGGCCACCGCCGCACTCTCCTGGCGGTTCTCGAATGCAACACGTGTCGCCTGCTCCGCCAACGCCGGTTCCGTGGACAACTGCGCGGCTTTGACGTATTCCGTTGCCGCGACGTTGTACTCACCGCGCTGCAGGGCAATCTCCGCGATCATCAGGTGCGAACTGGCGTCGTGGACCGGTGCGCCCGTTTCCCCCGGCCGCTTGCTAACGCCCTCGCTGGCGCAGCCCAACGCGAGCAAGACGAACGCGCAGCACGAGGTTGCGCGAGGCAGGAGGAATCCAACCGACATGGACGCACTATAACGCACCGCACGCTCACTTGAGTTGCGCCAGTCGAGGCTCCACAATCGCGCGCCTCGATGAAAGCCTCGATCCGCCAGAAACTCGACAAGCTCGCCGAGCGCTTCGAGGAAGTCAGCCGCTTGCTCGCTGAGCCGGACGCGGCCTCCAGCCAGAACCGCTTCCGCGATCTCTCCATGGAATACGCGCGCCTGGAGCCACTGGCGCGCCAGTACCGGGGCTACCTCGCTCTCGAGCGCGACCTGTTGACGGCGCGGGAGCTCGCCGCCGACAGCGACGCGGCGACCCGGGCCATGGGGGAAGAAGAGGGTCGCGCGCTCGCGGAGCAGCTCGAGATGCGGGAGGCCGATCTCAGCAAGCTCCTGGTGCCCAAGGATCCGCGCGACGACAGCAACATCTATCTCGAAATCCGCGCGGGCACCGGTGGCGATGAGGCGGCAATCTTTGCCGGCGATCTGCTGCGCATGTATGCGCGTTACGCCGAGTCACGCGGCTGGCGCGTCGAACCCTTAAGCCAGAGCCCGGGCGAGCATGGTGGGTACCGCGAAATCATCAGCCGGGTCGTCGGCCCGGGAGCTTTTTCGCGGCTCAAGTTTGAGTCCGGCACACATCGCGTGCAGCGCGTGCCGCAGACCGAGGCCCAGGGTCGAATTCACACGTCGACCTGCACGGTGGCGATCCTGCCCGAGCTCGAGGAGGTCGAAGCGGTCGCCCTCAACCCGGCGGAATTGCGCGTCGACACCTATCGCGCCTCGGGAGCTGGCGGCCAGCACGTCAACAAGACCGATTCCGCGGTGCGCGTCACTCACCTGCCGACCGGTATCGTGGTCGAATGCCAGGACGAGCGCTCACAGCACAAGAACCGCTCGCGCGCCATGTCGTTGCTCAAGGCGCGCCTGTTGGCGGCGGAGCAGGAGAAGCAACAGCGCGAGCAGGCCGAGACGCGCAAGCTCCAGGTCGGTTCCGGTGATCGCTCAGAGCGCATCCGGACCTACAATTTCCCGCAGGGACGCGTGACTGATCACCGCATCGAGCTGACGGTCTACCGCCTCCCCGAGATCATGAACGGTAAGCTCGATGAATTGATCGCGCCGCTGATCCAGGAGTATCAGGCGGAGCGACTGGCAGAGACGGAGTGATCGATGGAGCCGAATGACATCACGCGTCGCGGTGAACTGGCGATCGATAGCGTCACCGGCGTCGACGTCTCGCTGCCGATCGTCGGGGCGGGCGGGCGCAGCTATGCGTTCATCATCGACTGGCACATCCGCCTGCTGGTTGCCATCGCGTGGTG
>DATBVX010000097.1:0-2347 GCA_036515135.1 Steroidobacteraceae bacterium | reverse complement strand
CAGCTCGAGGACATCGAGCGCGACGCGATCCTCAAGGCGCTCGAGCAGACGCGCTACAACAAGACGGCCGCCGCCAAGCTCCTCGGCATGAGCTTCCGCGCCCTGCGATACCGGATCAAGAAGCTCGGACTCGAGTGAGGCCGGCCGAACGAGCCATGCGGCACTCCACTTCCTCCCCACTCTAGAGCCCGGTGTAGAGCGGCATCGACGGCGGCGGCCATGAAGGCGGCGACTTTGCGGCCGCCCAGATCAGCCGCACCTTGGCTTCAGCCGAAGCGCCCTGTGTCGGGTGAACGAGGACCTCGCCCTCGCCCTGGGTCAAGTCGACTTCCTGGCGATCATGGTAGAGAGTGCCGTCGATGACGACCGCCTGATTCGTTTGCAGGCGGTAACGACCCGGAAACGGCACGCGCATGGCCACCGCGCGATCACCGGTCATCAGCGCTTCGGTTCCAGCGATCCAGATCGGTCCCCAGTGGCGCACGTAGGACGTCTCGATCAGACGTCGGTCCTCGGGCAATAGCGATCGGAAACTCTCAGAATCCGGGTCGAGTATCGCTCGGTTGGCCAGCAGCAATGGTGGCCGGTAGCGATCGATCGCTTCTCGCATGAAGCTCCTGCCGCGCGCGCGGTAAGCCTGAATGCCCCAGGTGCTCATGAAGAAGTTCACCTTGCGGAATGACGCGATCATTCCACTGTGATCGACGTACGGCACGGGACTGGGAAAAACGCGGTGCACCGCCGAGATCACCGCGCGCTGGGGAACCTGATGGTCCTCTCGTAGCGCGAACAGATGGATAGCAGCTTGCAGCACGAGAGCGCTCGCAATCACCAGCAGAATTCTCCCAGCCGTCACCCGGCCGAACAGGTCGCCGAGCGAGGAGCGCAATTGAGCGGCGGCAAGCGCGGCAAGCGCGCTGGCCGGTGCCAGCATCACGAGGTAATAGTACGAGAACGTGTTTCGATAGAAGAGAATCGGCAACAGGGATAAGCCGAACGCCAGCGGCACGTATCGGCGTCGCAGCAATGCCACGACTGCACCGCCGAGTATGAGTAGCCAGCTCAATAGATTCTGGCGAAATAGCGCCTCAAACGTGGATCGCTGCGGGATGAGCTCGACATCCAGAAGCGACTTGCGCATGACGGCGACCGCGTACTCGCCCGGGCCATGGTCAACGGCCTGCGTGAGCACGAGCCAGTGAATCGCCAGAATCGCGCCACCCACACAGGCGGCGACAAGGCCGAATTCCAACAGGCGCATGACGGCACGTCTGGAACGCTTTGCCCAGTCCTCCTGTGGTTGCGGATCATCGAGCCAGGCGATGGCTACAAGCACCGGTGCGAGCAGGAGTGCCTTGAGAGTTATTGCCACGGAAATACCGAAGCAGGCAGCTGCGGCGAGCAATGCACGGCGACCCCGCGACCGGTCGGTCATGAGCAGCAATACCGCGAGACTGAGCGGTGCCACCATTGAATCGGTACGAAACGAGCCACCGTGCTTCGACACCGCGGTGGTAGCGAGGTAACAGAGCGGCGCCAGTACGGCAGCTTGCGTGGCGGCCCAACGTCTCGCCAGCGCCCAGATCAGGACTGCCGTTGCGATCAGCAGACCGAACATTACACAGCGAGCGACGACGATCTGAATCATCTCATCGCCGGGCACGACCGTAAGCCAGCGGAACAGGTGTGCGTGAGTAACCTGGAACACGTCGATCAGCTCGCCGCGCACCAACGCATAGACATGGCTCAGGAAATAGAATTCGTCCCAGTTGATGTCTATGCGCCAGATCAGCCAGAACTTGACTGCGAGAACGGCCGCACACGCCGCGATCGAGCCAATTAGCAACCACGCGTCGTAGCGATCGTTTGTCACCGGATCAAACAGCGCCCTCGCTTGCATTTTCACACGCAATGCCCGTGTAATTCGCGAGCCACGCGCTGTCGCCCAGGATTGCGATCACCAGTGCAATGAGAAAGCTGATTATCCAGATTCCCTGCTACAACGAGGAAGCGACCCTGGGAGCGACTCTTGCGGCGCTCCCACGCCAAGTGACGGGATTCGATGCCGTCGAGTGGCTCGTGGTCGACGATGGCAGTTGTGATCGGACGCTCGAGGTTGCACGTCGCGCCGGCACGGATCACGTGGTCCGCTTGCCGCACAATCAGGGCCTGGCGCGGGCGTTCATGGCGGGAATCGAGGCCAGTCTCAAGGCCGGCGCGGAGATCATCGTCAATACCGACGCGGACAATCAATATGACGCGGCGGCGATCCCGGATCTCGTCCGCCCGATTCTCGAGGGCCGCGCACAGATCGTGATTGGCGAGCGGCCCTCGAGAATCGGGCGGA
>DATBVX010000096.1:0-13247 GCA_036515135.1 Steroidobacteraceae bacterium | reverse complement strand
GCAGAGGGCGCTGCAAGCGATACGCGAGCAGGGTCGAAGCGCCGTCATCGACGCCTGGCTGCCGGTGTGATCGAAGCTCGCGTATCGAAATCCGAATCAGCGGCGTAGCCAGCGCACCGCCGTGCACCGCGGTCAGAGCGAAAATACCTTCTCGGCGTTAAGCTGAAAGAACTTCTTCTTGTCGACGTCGCTCAGCGGCAGGTTATCGCTCGTCGTCACTTCGTCAACGACGAACTGGTAGGGGTAATCCATCGCGTACAGCACGCGATCCATTCCCAGCACGGACTGGCAGAACAGGATCGCCGGCTCCCATGCCATGCCACTGGTCGTGACATAGACGTTCTCACGCATGTAGTCGCTGACCTTTTTCTTCAGCGGCTGCATGCGCGCGTAACGCTGCGACATCACGCTGGCGCGATGCATGTAATCGAGACGGAAGAGCCAGAAGGGCAGGGCTTCGCCCAAGTGGCCGACCACGATCTTCAATCCCGGGAAGCGGTCGAATGCACCGCTGGTGATGATGGCCAGCAGATGCATTCCGGTTTCGACGCCGAACCCGTAGATGGCGCCGTCGAGCCCCCTCTCGAGGAGCGGTGCGATCATTCCGCGCGAGGGAGTGTTGGGGTGCAGATAGATCGGCACGTCGAGCGCCTCGGCGGCCGCCAGGATTTCCCAGAACTTGTGGTCGTCGAGGTACTCGCCGAGCGTGTGCGAATTGATGATCGCGCCCTTGAGGCCCAGCTTGCGCACGCCGCGCTCGAGTTCCATGGCGGCCGCGCTCGGGTCCTGCGGTGCGACGGCGGCGAGCCCGGAGAAGCGGTCCGGATGCTTGCGGATCGCCTCGGCCAGCTGGTCATTGCTCGATTTCGCCAGTGCTGTGGCCGTGGCCGCGTCGAATACCTGTACGCCCGGCGACGTGAGCGAGAGGATCTGCCGGGAGATCCCCGCCGAGTCCATGTCGCGCATGCGCCGCTCGCCGATGTCCTTGAGGCGTTCGATGATCCCTGTGGCGCGCTCGCTACGGCTCAGCAGGTAGAACCCCCAGAGACTCTGGAATCCCGGATCGTCGAAGCTCTTGCGGTCGAGCATCTCGCGGTACATCCGGAACATCTCGGGAGGTCCGAATGCCTCCTCGGTTGCGATACGGCGGTACCCGGACGTCCCCGTCACGCTCTTCGCAGGCGATTTCGCCGCTGTTCTTGCCTTCGTCATGGGGTCTCTTCGGTGGACTACGAGACGATTCAATCATGGCATATTGGTGAGTCAGGCAATTGCGCTCCGCATCGAGTGTTGTTTCTGTCTCGGTCGAGTACCGGGCGGGGCATTTCGGCCAGATACGGCTTCAAGCAGTCTGCCACGGCGCTCCGCAAGCCCCATTGCGCTGCAGCGAACATAGGAGAATCGAATGACCCCCGCCGAGCAACTCCAGGCATTGCAGAAGGCCGTCGAGCGGCTGACCACCCAGGTCGGAATCCTCGAGGACACGCACGCGATCCGGCGACTGCAGCACGCCTATGGCTACTACATCGACAAGTGCCTCTACAACGAGACCGTCGATCTGTTCGCCGATGACGGCGAAGTCTGCTTCATGGGTGGACGCTTCAAGGGCAAGGAAGGCGTGCGTCGGCTGTACGTCGGCCGCTTCCAGAAGAATTTTACAGGGGGCAAGAACGGTCCTGTCTTTGGTTTTCTGCTCGACCATCCGCAGATCCAGGACATCGTCGACGTCGCGCCGGATCGCAAGACCGCCAAGGCGCGCGCGCGTTCGTTCATGCAGGCGGGAAGCCACGAGTCGCGCAGCCCGGACGGCGGAGTCCCGCGCCAGTGGTGGGAGGGCGGCATTTACGAGAACCAATACGTCAACGAGGGTGGAATCTGGAAGATCAAGGTCTTGAACTACCGGCCCGTGTGGCACGCAACTTTCGAGAAGGGCTGGGCCCATACGCCGCGCGAGTACGTCAAGTTCTTTGCGGAGACCTACCCGAAGGATCCCGCCGGGCCTGACGAGTTGATCACCAATCCGCCACCGGTGCTCTGGCCGGATACCGACGTCGTTCCTTTTCATTATCCCCACCCGGTCACGGGGAAGTGGTGGAAGTGACGCGCGCTCGCTGAATCGTTGCGCGCCGCGGATACGCCAATGGCGGGCAAGCTCGCCGGACAGGTCGCAATCGTCACCGGCGCCGGTCGTGGGTTCGGCCGCGCGATTGCGTTGCGCCTCGCCGCGGAAGGGGCGGCGGTCGCGGTCACGTCGCGCACGCGCGCCGAACTGGATCGGACCGTCGCGCAGATCGAATCCGCGGGCGGCCGCGCGTTGGCGGTGCCGGGTGACGTCACGCGTCGCGAAGACGTAACACGCGTGGTCAGCGCCGCGGCTTCGCGATTCGGTGCCGTGAGCCTGCTGGTCAGCAACGCTGGAATTCCCGGCCCGTTCGGACCGATCGGCGTCGTGGATCCGGATGACTGGTGGTCCTCGCATTCGATCCACGTGCGCGCCCCGCTGCTGTTCGCGAGCGCGGTGCTGCCGGGATTCCGCGCGCGTGGCGGTGGGCGGATCATCATCGTGTCGAGCCGCGGCGGAGTCGAGGTGGCGCCGTCGCTCTCGGCCTATTGCGTCGGCAAGGCAACGCAGATCCGGCTCGCGCAACACTTGGCGGCCGAGGGCAAGGAGCAAGGAGTGAGCGTGTTCGCGATCGAGCCCGGAACCGTGATCACCGACATGGCGGAGAACACGATGGCCTCACCCGATGCGCAACGTTGGCTGCCCGACATGATCGTGACGTTGCGGCAGATCAAGGCGCAGGCGGATCCCGCGCAGGGCCTGTCGCGCTGCGCCGAGATGTGTGTACGGCTGGCATCCGGCCAATACGATGGGTTGTCGGGACGCTATCTCGCTCCGGAGGATGATTTCGACGCCCTGTTACGAGAGGACAAGTCCCATGGCGGAAACTGACAAGCTCAAGGCATTGCTCGATCAGGTTGGTGAACTGCAGCGCCGCGTCGGCAACCTGGAGGACGTTCACGCCATACGCACGCTGCATCACAAGTACGGTTACTACATCGACAAGTGCCTGTACGACGAGGCCGTGGACCTGTTCGCCGACGATGCGCGCGTCTATTTCCTGAATGGCATCTTCAAGGGCAAGGCTGGCGCACGGCGCCTCTACTGCGATTGGTTTCGCAATCTGTTCACCCAGGGACATAACGGGCCGATACCTGCTTTCCTGCTCGATCACCTGCAAATGCAGGACATCGTCGACGTCGCGCCCGACGGACTGTCGGCGAAGGGCCGCTTCCGGGCGTTGATGCAGGCAGGTCAACACGAGAGCAAGCGCGAGAAGATCGGCAACTTTCCGATGCAGTGCTGGGAGGCGGGGATCTACGAGAACGAGTACGTGAAAGAACGCGGCGTTTGGAAGATAAAGCTGCTCGACTACAACATGCTGTGGCAGGCGGACTACGAAAAGGGATGGGCGCATGACAAGCCGCATTTGCTGCCTCTCGACAAGACCTATCCCGAGAACCCGATCGGACCCGATGAGCTCATGCCCGCGACACCGAAGTTCTGGCCGGCGACGCGCTCGGTTCCTTTTCACTACCCGCATCCCGTAACCGGCAAGTGGGTGAAGTCACCAGAGTGATTCAGCCGAGGTCGAAATGACGACAGCATTCCCGGAGATGATGGATTTCAGCGGCTACAACGCGCCGTCGCGCGTCGAGTGCGACGTCTTCGATCTGGTGGTCGAAGGCAATCTGCCGGCGGAGATCAACGGCTCTTGGTACCAGTGCGTTCCCGACCCGCAGTATCCGCCGATGCTCGGCCACGATACATATCTCAGCGGTGACGGTATGGTGCGCCAGCTCCGCTTCCAGGATGGCCACGTGGATCTGAAGCAGCGGTACCTCCGCACGCAGCGATTCAAGAACGAGCGCCAGGCACGACGCTCGCTCTACGGGCTGTATCGCAATCCTTACACCGACGATCCCAGCGTGCGCGGCAAGGGCCGCGGCGCCAACAACACCACGCCAATCTTTCACGGGGGGCGGCTGCTCGCGCTCAAGGAGGATAGCCGCGCCGTGGAACTGCATCCGGAGACGCTCGAGACGATCGGCGAATGGGACTACCGTGGCAAGCTGCGCAGCGAGACGATGACCGCGCATACACGTCTCGATCCCGAGACCGGCGAGTTGTACTTCTTCGGCTACGAAGCGAGCGGGTTGGCCTCGCGGGACGTGGCTTTCTGCGTGGCCGACCCCAGTGGCGAGCTCACGCGCGAAGAATGGTTCCAGGTGCCGTACTGCTCGATGATGCACGACTTCGCCGTCAGCCGGGAGCACGTGATCTTCCCGGTGTTCCCGACGACCGCCGATCTCGATCGCATCAAGAAGGGTGGCCCGCATTGGATCTGGGAACCGGGCAAGGACAGCTTCGTTGGCATCATGCCGCGCGAGGGAACAGTGCGCGACATGCGCTGGTTCCGCGGGCCCGCGAAATCGGCGTACCACTTCATGAATGCGCATACGGAGGCCAACAGGGTCCATCTGGATTTCGGGTACGGCAACGTGAACCCGTTCCCCTTCATCCGCGAAGCCAGCGGAATCCAGATCAGGCCTGAGGAGATGACGGGTAACTTCGTGCGCTGGACGTTCGATCTGTCGAAGCGTGGCGAAACCTGGGATGAACAGATCCTTGGCCCGAGCGGCGACATGCCGCGTATCGCGGAAAAGGACTTCATGAAGGCCTACCAGGTCGGGTACTACCAGTCGTTCGATCCGGAAGCGGGGCCGCCCCGCATTGCGGGGCCGGTAGGAGCCGGATTCAACACGATCCTGCGTCTCGAAGTGACCAGCGGCAAGTTGAAGCGGTTGCCGATGTCTTCGGGATCGACGGTGCAGGAGCACGCGCACATTCCATCGAAGGTACCCGACCACGAGGGTTACCTCCTGTTCGTGGTTGATCGGCACGACCAGTTCCTGTCCGAGGTCTTCATCGTCGAGGCCGAGCACCTCGATCGCGGCGCGATCGCGCGCATCAAGATCCCGTTGCGGCTGCGCGTGGGGGTGCATGGCAACTGGGTAACGGCAAGCCGGCTTAACGAGGCGGTCGCGCGATGAAGCCGGAGCTCGAGTTCGTGTTCGAGTTGAACGGGGCGCTGGAGCCGAGCGTGACCGTCGGGCAGACACCTCACGGTCTGCGTCAGGTCGTCCCCATCAGCGGCGGGCGGTTCGAAGGTCCAGCGATTCGCGGCACGATTATGCCGGGCGGTGCCGACTGGCAGGTCGTGCGCAGCGATGGGGTGAACGAGCTCGAAGCAATCTATCTCCTGCGAACCGACGACGGAGTGACCATTCAAGTGCGAAATCGAGGCTTGCGGCATGGCCCTGAGCCTGTAATGAAGCGCCTGTTCGCCGGCGAACCGGTCGATCCTTCGGAGTACTACTTTCGCGCCGTGCCTACGTTCTCGACGGCCGCCGGAAAGTACGAATGGCTGAATCGCAGCGTCTTTGTCTGCTCCGGTGCGCGACAGGGCGACTCGATCCGCCTCTGGATATACAGGGTGAACTGAATGAGCTACGCGGACCTCAAGGTGTTCATTGGCGGTGAATGGCTCGCGGGCGGTGGTCGCAGGACTCAGCCGGTCATCAATCCCGCCACCGGCGATGCAATCGGCGACCTGCCCCACGCATCCAGCGCCGATCTCGATCGCGCGCTCGAGGCGGCCCGGCAGAGTTTCCCGCTGTGGCGCGCCAAAGCACCGCACGAGCGCGGGCGCATTCTGCGTCGGGCGGCGGATCTGCTGCGCGAGCGCACGGAGAAGATTGCACGGCTCGCGACCCTGGAGGAGGGCAAGACGATCGCCGAAACCCGCTGGGAAGTCGGGTTGTCAGCCGACATCTTCGACTGGTACGCGGAAGAGGGACGCCGCGCCTACGGTCGGGTGTTGCCGCAGCGCGCCGCCGGCGTGCGCATGACCATATTGAAGGAGCCCGTAGGACCGGTGGCCGCGTTTGCACCGTGGAACTTTCCGATCGGCAATCCGGCACGCAAGATCGGCGCGGCGTTGGGCGCTGGGTGTCCCTGCATCCTCAAGCCCGCCGAAGAAGCGCCGGCGTCCGCGCTCGAAGTGGCACGCGCGCTGGTCGATGCGGGTCTGCCGCCCGGGGTGTTGTCGGTCGTCTTTGGCGTCCCCGCAGAGATCTCGGCTTACCTGTTGGCCTCGCCCGTGATCCGTGCCATTTCCTTCACGGGATCGATTCCCGTCGGCAAGCAGTTGATGAAACTCGCTGCGGACGGCATGAAGCGCACCACGATGGAGCTCGGCGGGCACGCCCCGGTGTTGGTGTTCGATGATGTGGACCTCGACCTGGTGCTCGACCAGTCGGTGTTCGCCAAGTATCGCAATGCCGGCCAGGTGTGCGTGTCTCCCACGCGTTTCTACGTGCAGGAGAGGATCTACGATCGCTTCGTCGCCGGCTTCACTGCCAGGGCCCGCGCGTTGCGTGTTGGCGACGGCTTGAACGAAGCGACGCAGATGGGGCCCCTGGCGCACATTCGGCGGTTGCAGGCGATGGATTCCCTGCTGCGCGACGCGCGTGAACACGGGGCGCGTTTTCAGGCCGGTGGCTCGCGCATCGAGGGCAAGGGCTTCTTCTGGCAGCCAACGGTCCTTTCGTCGGTTCCAAACGAGGCGCGCATCATGAACGAGGAACCCTTCGGCCCGGTCGCGCTCATCAATCCATTCACTGATTTCGAGAGCGCGATCCAGCAGGCCAACCGGCTGCCCTACGGTCTCGCCGCCTTCGCATTCACGCGTTCTGCGCGCACGGTCAATCTCATCGGCGAGCAGGTCGAGGCCGGGATGGTGGGCATCAACAGCTTCCAGATCTCGGTGCCCGAATCACCTTTCGGCGGGGTGAAGGAAAGCGGGCACGGCTCCGAGGAGGGCATCGAAGGGCTGGAAGCCTGCCTCGTGACGAAGTTCGTCACTGAAGCGTAGGCGACGGACCGTGACCCGCACAGCCCGATCGCCGTTTCGTTCAGGCCGTGATGCGCTCGCCGCGTCGATATTCGCGCGGCGTGACGCCGTAACGCGCTCGGAACACGCGCCCGAAATGGGTGGGGCTGTTGAATCCGTAGTCGAAGGCAATGGCGGTCACCGTGCGGCCGCGCTGCGAGGGCACGCCGAGGGCACGCGAACATTCCTCGAGACGACGTCGCAGGATATAGCGCGCCACCGTTTCGGTTTCGTTGGAAAAGAGATGGTGCAGGTAACGCGTCGTCATCTTGCTGGCTTCGGCGACGCGCGCCGGAGTCAGGTCCGGATCCCCCAGATGGGCCTCGATGAAGTTGACGATCCTCAACCGATGCGCCGTCGCGAGCGAGGAGCGGTCGGACTGGGCCTGCGGGAGCAGCGAGTAGGCACTCGCGACCAGGTCCAGAATGGCGTGGGTAATGCGAGGTTCGACGCTGGAGTCGAGACCGTCGTGACATTGGCGCCAGAAGTCACGCAGGAAGTTCGACAGCAGCGCACTCAATCCCGTGCCACCACACATCGGCACTGCGACCACCCTTTCGGGGCAGGCGAGGTGGCGGCGCATTATCGGATCGGGAATGCCGAGCACGAACATCGAGTTCGACCGCTCGAAGACCATCTCGTAGGGGCGCGTGCTGTCACAGAGTGTGAAATCGCCGGGACCCAGGCGGGCCTCGCGGCCGTCCTGGCGGTTGATGCTCTCGCCTTCGAGCTGCATGTGCAGGAAGAACATCGCCTCGCGGGTGCGCGCGACGTGGGAACGCGAGTGGCGCACGGTCTGGGCTTCCGAGAACACCTCGGCGACGCGGATTTCATCGACTTTGGTGCGAGTGAGGCGGCCACAGAAAGCACGGATGTCGATCGGGTCGGAAACGATCGGCGTGAAGCTGTCAGTCGCCGTATCGTTCCAGAATTCGAGCTTGCGGCGCGGCTCCAGGCCGGCGGTGGTAAACGTCTCAAGCTGAGTCATTTTCGTGCCCCCTCTCGAACACTACTAATGCTGCAACGCTGATGTACTGCGAATTCTCCGCGGAGGTCCTCGTGCTCCCGATGCACCCATGGACAAAGTGCGCGCGCTCGAGTTCGTTATATACTATAACCGTGCTTCGGCCGATGGTAAGACAGACAACATGCCGATGCAAGGCTTTGGCGGTTGCGATCCGGCATCCTCAGGAGGCTAGCCAACGACCGTGGCGCAATGCTTACGGTCACCCCTCTGGCCGGTCCACGGCCGGCAAGTGATGCGTTCACCGATGCGCAAAGCGAGGAAATCGGCTGGTCAGCAGGGCGCGAGCCCGGAAGCGCCGCGCGACGTGGATATGGAGCCATTGACCAGTTTCGTGGGCTACGCGGTACGACGGGCGCAGGTGGCGGTCTTCGGTGACTTCCTCGATTCACTGCGTGAAGTGGAATTGCGACCGGCGCAATTCACCGTGCTGATGGTGATCAGCCGCAACCCGGGCCTGCGCCAGTCGGATGTGTGCGGCAGGCTTGGAATACAGAAGGCCAATTTCGTGCCGCTCATCAACGAGCTTGAATTTCGCGGACTCGTCGTGCGCGAACCGGGGGTTGCCGATCGCCGCTCCTACGCGCTGCATCTCACGCCCGAAGGCCGCACCCTGTTGCACAGGGCGCGCGAGCTCCAGGCAGCGCATGAGGCGCGGTTGACGGAGCGCATCGGCAAGGGCGGCAGGATCCAATTGCTCGACTTGCTCCACAAGCTCGTCGACGGACACGAGCGTAAGAGCTGATCAGGACCCTCCTGAGGCACTCCGACGGCAATCAGGCGCGCTCGTGTTCCCAGGCGGCAAGGCTCTTGCCGGCCGGGGCGAGCCGCTCCAGCAATGGAGCTGCGGTCCAGTGCATCGGACCGAAGATCGCGGCGTACTTGCGCATGCCATCGAGCAGCGTGCGGAGCCCGATCGTGTCCGCATGGAACATCGGGCCGCCGCGGTAGCGCGGAAAGCCGTACCCCGATGCCCACACGACATCGATATCGCTGGCGCGAATGGCCACGCCTTCCTCGAGGACTCGGATGCCTTCGTTCAGCAACGGGTACAGACAGCGCTCGAGAATCTCCTGTTCGCTGTGGTCGCGTTGCTCGATAGCCAGCTTTCTGGCGCGCGCCCGCAGGATGGCGATTGCTTCGGGATCGTCATGGCGCGTGCGGTCACCCGGTGCATAGCGATAGTAACCCTTGCCATTCTTCTGGCCGAGTCGACCCGCTTCGTAGAGCGCGAGGTCGGCCTGATAGTACGCCGGGTCCGGTGGGTACTTGTCCACATTCGATTGGTGAACGTTGACGCCCACGTCGATTCCGGCCATGTCGAACACCGCGAGAATCCCCATCGCCATTCCCCACTTCTCCAGCGCGGTGTCCACCTGTCGCGGTGTTGCGCCTTCGAGCAGCAGCCTCTGCGCCTCGCGAGCATAGCCCTCCATCATGCGGTTGCCGATGAAGCCGTAGCATACGCGCGACAGGACGGGCGTCTTGCGTAGCGGGCGCGAAAGCTCCATCAGCGTGCGGATGACTTCCGGCGACGTGCTCGAGGTTCGTACGACTTCGAGCAATGGCATGACGTTGGCGGGGGAGAAAAAGTGCATGCCGACCACGTCTTGAGGGCGAGCGACAGCCGTGGCGAGCTCTTCGATATCGAGAGTCGACGTGTTCGTCGCCAGCACCGCCCCGGGCTTTGCCACTCGATCGAGGTTTCTGAAGATGTTTTTCTTGAGCTCCATGTTCTCGAACACTGCCTCGACGATGACATCCGCATCGCCGAGGTCGGCATAGTCGAGCGTCGAGCGAATCAGCGCCATCCTTTGGGCCTTTTCCTGTGCCGTGATCCGCTGGCGCCGGATCATCGAATCGTAGTTCTTCTCGACGACGGCCAGACCGCGATCGAGCGCTTCCCGACCGGTATCCATTAATGTCACAGGGATGCCGGCATTCGCGAAACACATCGCTATGCCACCGCCCATCGTACCCGCGCCAACGATCGCAGCTTGCTTGACCGGTCGACCCTTCGACTCCGGGGGGATGCCGGGGATCTTGCGAGTCTCACGCTCGGCAAAGAAGAGGTGTACCAGCGCCTTCGACTCGACCGTAGACTTGGCGCGATTCACGAGCTCGGTCTCGAACTTAAGCCCTTCCTGCAGGGGCAGAGAAGCGGCGGCACGGATGGCGTCGATGGCGGTCAGTGCTGCCTGTCGATTCGGATACTGCTTGCGCGCCTGATCGGTAAAGCGCGCGATGACTTCCGGGGTCGCGCTGGCGGGATCGACCTTCATCTCCCCGGTGCGGCGCGGACCTTTACCCTCCACGATGACTCGCCGGACGAAGCCCAGCGCACCCTCGCGTAAGTCGCCATCGATGATCGCGTCGATGATGCCGAGCTCCTGCGCGCGTGCGGCGTCCACCGGTCTTGCACTCAGTACGAGATCGAGCGTTCTCTCCACGCCGATCAACCGTGGCATGCGTTGCGTGCCGCCGGCGCCCGGGATGATTCCGAGCGTGACCTCGGGCATGCCGAGACGCGTGGTCGCCGCTGCGACGCGATAGTGAAGCGCGAGCGCGATCTCGACGCCGCCACCCATGACCGTGCCGTGCAGACCGGCGACAGTCGGAAAGGGCAGGTTCTCGAGCCTGTTGAACAGCCGGCGGTATGCCTCCTCCTGGGGCGGTCCGGCAAACTCGCCGATGTCGGCACCGGAAAAGAAAGTATTGCCGGCGCACAGGAGAATCGCGCCCTTGATGTCTCGACGCGATTCGACTTCATCGAGACAGCGCAACAGGCCTTCACGAACGGCCGCATTGATCGTGTTGACGGGCGGGTTGCTCACGGTCAGCACCGCGACGTCGCCCTCGTAGGCGATGGAAACGATGGGTGGGCTCACCAAGTTCCTCCTGTGCGCGGGCGACGGCCTACCCGAGTCGCAGTGATTATCATGGAATTCGCGGCGATCCTGGGCCGCTTTCAGCGCGCCGATGCTTCGTCCGCGGCTCAGCGGAGAATCGATCCGGCGCATTTCACTTTCAATCGAGCTTCCGTTCCGCGAAAGTCGAGTTTTGGCGGGCCGCTTGCGGTTGGTTTGGGACGAAGCCCGATCAGATGGGCGCGGTGCGTGCACGCCTGCGCAAGCTGAAGCTCGAACCGTACGCTTGCCTGTCTCCGCCGTTGATGGATGCGATCGCGACTCACACCGCGAAAGCGAAGGGCGTACTGGCCGCGTAGCAGCGTTACGCGAGCGGGGCGAGCAGCAGCTGACGGTCGAGCGATCCCGCGCGGATCGCCGCATTCAGCGTATTCAGAAGCAGGCAAGCAATCGTCATCGGGCCGACGCCACCCGGCACGGGCGTGATGGCGCGTGCGCGCCCCATCGCGCCTTCGAGATCGACATCGCCCACGACCCGGCTGTTGCCGGAAGCGTCGGAGATGCGATTGATGCCCACGTCGATGACGATTGCGCCGGGCTTGATCCAGGCGCCGGCAATGGCACGCGGTCGCCCTATCGCAGCAACCACGATGTCGGCCCGGCCGCATTCCGCTGCCAGATCACGCGTGCGCGAATGAGCAAGCGTGACCGTGCAGTGCTCGCGCAGCAGCAGTTGTGCCATCGGCTTGCCGACGATGTTGGAGCGGCCCACGACGAGCGCGCGCTAACCGGCGAGCTTCGGCTGCACCGAGCGGACGAGCAGCAGGCATCCGAGCGGCGTGCACGGCACGACGGCGTCCATTCCGCATACCAGCTTGCCGGCGTTCAGCGGGTGAAACCCGTCGACGTCCTTGCCCGGATCGAGTGCAAAGAGAATGTCGTTGGCGTCGATTTGTGGCGGCAGCGGCAGCTGAACCAGAATGCCGTGAATGTCAGATTGCGCGTTCAGTTGCTCGATGAGACGACGCAATTCCGCCGTCGTCGCGGACGACGGCAGCCGATGGTCAAATGCACGAATGCCGACAGTGGTCGCCTGCCGGGCCTTGCTTTCGACGTAGAGCCGGCTGGCTGGATCGTCACCCACCAGGACAACCGCCAGGCCCGGAACTACGCCGTGAGCACGCTCGAGCTCCGCGCAACGCTGCCCAATGCGCTCACGCAGATCCGCGGCGACTTTCTTCCCGTCGATGAGCTGGGTGGCAATCGCACCGCCCGCCGGGCCTGCATTCCCGATCGTCATTGCCGCTGCGTCCGCCTCAGGCGGCGACGGCCTTGAGCTTGCCGCCCGCATCGGCTGCGAGTGCGCTCGCCTTGTCGGTGCGTTCCCACGTGAACTCGGGTTCCTCGCGGCCGAAGTGGCCGTAGGCCGCGGTCGCCTCGTAGATGGGTCGTGCCAGATCGAGCATCTCGCGCAAGCCGTACGGAGTGAGATCGAAGTGCTTGCGGACCAGGTCGGTCAGCTTGCGCCGCGTCAGTTTGCTGGTGCCGAAGGTTTCGATCATGACAGATGTCGGTTCCGCAACGCCGATGGCGTAGGACACCTGCACCTCACAGCGAGCTGCCAGGCCCGCGGCAACGATGTTCTTGGCGACGTAGCGTGCGGCATAAGCGGCGGAGCGATCCACCTTCGACGGGTCTTTGCCGGAAAAAGCGCCGCCACCGTGGCGAGCGTAGCCGCCGTAGGTGTCGACGATGATCTTCCTGCCGGTGAGGCCGCAGTCACCGACCGGTCCCCCGATCACGAACTTGCCAGTCGGATTGATGTGGTACCTGGTGTGCTTATCGAGCCACTTGGTCGGCAGGACCGGCTTGATGATCTCTTCCATGACCGCCTCGCGCAACATGCGCGTGCCGATATCCGGGCTGTGCTGCGTCGAGAGCACCACGGCCTCGATGCCGACCGGGCGGTCATTCTCATAGCGAAAAGTGATCTGACTCTTGGCGTCGGGGCGGAGCCACTGCAGTTTGCCTTTGCGGCGCACCTGGGCCTGGCGTTTGACGAGTCGGTGGGCGTACGTGATCGGGGCGGGCATCAGCACGTCGGTTTCGCTGGTGGCGTACCCGAACATGAGGCCCTGATCGCCCGCGCCCTGCTTGCGCTCGTCCTTGCGATCGACACCCTGCGCGATGTCGGGCGACTGCTTGCCGATGATGTTGCACACGCCGCAGCTCGCGCCGTCGAAACCCATGTCGGAGTTGTCGTAGCCGATACGCAGCACGGTCCTGCGCACCAGCGCTTCGATGTCCACCCACGCGCTGGTCGTGACTTCGCCGGCCACG
>DATBVX010000095.1:0-19536 GCA_036515135.1 Steroidobacteraceae bacterium | reverse complement strand
CCCCGCCACATTCCCTTCCGCCTTTCCCACCGGCTCGCCGTCCTTCTTGATTGGGATGGACAATCCGGCGGCTGCTCCCGCGAGCGCTGACCGTCGGTCTTCAGTCAGCGGTGGCACGTGTGGCGAGCGGTGGGAAAGGCGGAAGGGAATGTGGCGGGGACAGCAGGCACGCGGCTCTGGCCTCCCGCAAGTTGCGACGCTAGTGGAGCGGCTTGTAGCGGATGCGATGCGGCTGATCCGCGTCGGTACCGCGGCGACGATGGAAATCCTCGGTGTATTCCGCATAGTTCCCCTCAAACCAGACAACTTCGGAGTTGCCCTCGAAGGCGAGGATGTGAGTCGCGATGCGGTCGAGAAACCAGCGATCGTGCGAGATCACCACCGCGCAACCGGGGAACGACAGCAGCGCCTCCTCGAGCGCGCGCAGTGTCTCGACATCGAGGTCATTGGTGGGCTCATCGAGCAGCAGGACGTTGCCGCCCGCGCGCACGACCTTCGCCAGGTGGACCCGGTTGCGTTCCCCGCCTGACAGCTCGCCGATCAGCTGCTGTTGCTGCACGCCGCGGAAGTTGAAGCGGCCGACGTAGCCGCGTGAAGGAGTCTCGTAGTTGCCCACCCGGATGATTTCCTGTCCACCGGAGATCTCCTCCCACACCGACTTCGAGTCATCGAGTGACTGGCGCGACTGGTCGACGTAGGCCAGTTGCACGGTTGGACCGATGCGGATCTCGCCCCCGTCGGGCTTTTCCTGTCCCGTCAACATGCGAAACAACGTGGTCTTGCCCGCGCCGTTCGGGCCGATGATGCCGACGATGCCACCGGCGGGCAGATTGAAGCTCAGGTCGTCGATCAGCAGCCGTTCGCCGTAGCCCTTGCGGAGATTCTTCACCTCGATGACCAGCTCACCCAAGCGCGGTCCGGGAGGCACGTAGATCGCGTTGGTCTCGTTGCGCTTCTGGAATTCGGTCGATGCGAGCTCCTCGTAGCGCTGCACGCGCGCCTTGCTTTTCGCCCGGCGTGCCTTGGGGTTGGTGCGCACCCACTCGAGCTCGCGCTGGAGTGAGCGCCGCAATGCCTCCTGCTGTTTCTCCTCCTGCGCGAGTCGCTGATCCTTCTGCTCGAGCCAGGACGAATAGTTGCCCTGCCATGGAATGCCGTACCCGCGATCGAGCTCGAGGATCCAGCCGGCGACGTTGTCGAGGAAGTAGCGGTCATGCGTCACAGCGACGACCGTACTCGGGTATTCGTCGAGATAACGCTCGAGCCAGGCGACCGATTCGGCATCCAGATGATTGGTGGGTTCATCGAGCAGCAGCATGTCGGGTTGTGAGAGCAGCAACCGGCACAGCGCCACGCGGCGCTTCTCGCCGCCGGAGAGCGTCGCGACCTTCGCATCCCACGGCGGCAGACGCAGTGCGTCCGCCGCGATCTCCAGCTTGCGCTCGAGCTCCCACCCCTGGACCGCATCGATCGCGTCCTGCAGCCTGGCCTGCTCATCGAGCAGCTTCTGCATCTCCTCGTCAGCCAGCGGCTCGGCGAATCTGTCGCTGATGGCGTTGAAACGATCGATGAGCGCTTGCGTCGTGCCTACACCCTCCGTCACGACCGAACGCACGGTAAGCTTCGCATCGAGCTCGGGCTCCTGGGGCAGGAATCCGACCTTGATGCCGGGCTGCGGGCGCGCTTCGCCTTCGATCTCCGTGTCGATGCCGGCCATGATCCTGAGAAGCGTGGATTTGCCGGCGCCATTGAGGCCCAGTACGCCGATCTTGGCGCCGGGAAAGAAACTCAAGGAGATGTCGCGCAGGATGGTGCGCTTCGGGGGTACCACCTTGGACACCCGGTTCATGGTGTAGATGTATTGGGCCATGGGTGCGAGGTGAAAGCGGCGCGATTCGCGGTAAAAAAGGCCGCGCATTATCCATCAGTGGCGCTGTGCTAGGCTACCGCGTCCGCATAAGGGAAGGCTCGATGGCGCAAGCAAGAACGGCGCCGGTTGCGCTCGTGGCCGGCGAGAAAATCGCGCGCTACGGCTTTCCGGACGGTCATCCATTCGGCCCCGACCGGCACGACGCCTTCATGCGGGAGCTGAAATCGGAGTCGCTCGACCACGCCGTCCGGCAGCTCGAGCCGCGCTCGGCCAGCCGCGAGGAGCTCGAGACCTTTCACACGAGCGCCTACCTGGATCTGGTGGCCGAGCGCTCGCTGAGCGGCGTCGGGTTCCTCGACGCCGGCGATACGCCCGCCTTCCGTGGCGTGTTCGAAGCGGCCAGCAACGTCGTCGGTGCGACGCTGACAGCGCTCGAAGCCATCATGGCAGGCGAGGTGCGGCGCGCGTTCGTGCCGATCGCCGGTCTGCACCACGCCTCGCGCGGGCACGCCGCGGGATTCTGTGTGTTCAATGATTGTGGCGTCGCGGCCGAGATTCTGCGCCGTCGATTCGGCGTCCAGCGCGTCGCGTACGTTGACATCGATGCGCATCACGGCGACGGAGTCTTCTACAGCTTCGAGGACGATCCGGATCTGCTGTTCGCCGATATTCACGAAGACGGCCGATTCCTTTATCCGGGAACCGGCGCGGCATCCGAGACCGGCGTCGGCGCGGCGAAAGGCACCAAGCTCAACCTGCCCTTGCCCCCGGGAGCGGGAGACGAGGAGTTTCATCGCGCCTGGCAGCGGGTCGAGACCTACCTGGGTGAAGCTCGTCCGGAGTTCTTCCTGTTTCAGTGCGGGGCCGATAGCCTCGAAGGCGACCCGATCACGCACCTGCGCTTCAGCGAAGAGGCTCACGCACACGCGGCGGCGCGGCTGTGCACGTTGGCGGAGATGTCGGCCGGGGGCCGCGTACTGGCCATGGGCGGCGGCGGCTACAACCGCCGCAATCTCGCTCGTGCGTGGACGCGTGTTGTCCGCTCGCTGCTCGAGTCCGTCTGACACTCCACCCGATAACGCTGTGGCGGCCTGATAGAATGACAGGCCTCGGAGCCTGCGCGGGCGGGTTCCCGCAATCCCCAGGAGAGGTTGATGTTCGATTCGAGGATGACCATTGGCGATTTCGATCCGGAGCTCAAGCGCGCGCTCGACGGCGAGCGGCGCCGGCAGGAGGAGCACATCGAGCTGATCGCCTCGGAGAACTACGTCAGCCCGCGCGTGCTCGAAGCGCAGGGCTCGCTGCTGACGAACAAATACGCTGAGGGCTATCCAGGCAAGCGCTACTACGGGGGTTGCGAATACGTTGACATTGCTGAACAACTCGCGATCGATCGCGCCAAGCAGCTCTTCGGCGCGGCCTATGTCAACGTCCAGCCGCATTCAGGCTCACAGGCGAACGCCGCGGTGTATTTCGCGCTGATGAACCCGGGGGAGACTCTGCTCGGCATGAGCCTCGACCACGGCGGTCATCTCACCCACGGCGCCAAGGTCAATCTGTCGGGGAAGCTGTTCAAGGCCGTGCAGTACGGGCTCGACACGGCAACCGGACTCATCGACTACGGGCAGGTGGAACGGCTCGCGCAGGAGCATCGGCCGCGCGTCATCGTCGCCGGGTTTTCTGCCTACTCGCGCGTGGTCGATTGGCAGCGCTTCCGCGACATCGCGGATGCGGTGGGCGCCTATCTGGTCGTGGACATGGCGCATGTGGCGGGTCTGTGCGCGGTCGGCATCTATCCGAATCCCGTGCCGATCGCCGATGTCACCACCACGACCACGCACAAGACGCTGCGCGGTCCGCGCGGCGGTCTCATCCTCGCGCGGCCGAACGACGAGTTGGCCAAGAAGCTCAACTCGATCGTGTTCCCCGGCATGCAGGGCGGGCCACTGATGCACGTGATCGCGGCAAAAGCCGTCGCACTCAAGGAGGCGCTCGAACCACAGTTCACCGAGTATCAGAAACAGGTGCTCGCCAACTCGCGCGCCATGTGCCGGGTGCTGATCGAACGGGGCTTCCGGATCGTTTCCGGCGGCACGGACAATCACCTGTTCCTGGTGGACCTGATCGAGCGCAACCTCACGGGCAAGGACGCGGATGCGGCGCTCAACCGCGCCAACATTACGGTCAACAAGAACGCGGTGCCGAACGATCCACGGCCGCCATTCGTCACCAGCGGGTTGCGCATGGGCACTCCGGCGATCACGACGCGCGGGTTCGGGGTGCGCGAAGCGGAGAACCTGAGTCACTGGATCGCGGACGTGCTCGCGGATGCGGCGAACGCGACCTTGATCGAACAGGTCCGCCGTCGTGTCCTTGAACTCTGCGCGCGTTACCCCGTGTACGCGTGAGGCGCGTGAGAACTGAGGGCGGACCGCAATGCACTGCCCCTTCTGCAGCCATGGCGAAACCAAGGTCATCGACTCGCGACTCGCGGGCGAGGGCAGCCAGATTCGCCGCCGCCGCGAATGTCTGAAGTGTGGCGAGCGCTTCACGACGTTCGAGACTGCGGAACTGCTGATGCCGCAGGTGGTGAAAAGCGATCGCAGCCGCGAGCCATTCGACGAACAGAAGCTGCGCGCCGGCATGCTCAAGGCGCTTGAAAAGCGCCCGGTCAGCGGCGAGGCGATGGAGGCGGCGATTTCGCGGATCTGCCACAAGATCCGCAGCCTCGGCGAACGCGAGATCCAGGCGCTGCGCGTCGGCGAGCTGGTGATGGAGGAGCTGCGACACCTCGACGAAGTCGCGTACGTGCGCTTCGCGTCGGTGTATCGCAGCTTTCAGGACGTGGAGGCATTTCGCGAGGAAATCGAGCGCTTGCGGCATCGCCGACGCCGTGAGGCCAGCGCCGGTCAACTGTCGCTGCTGCCGCGCGCCGACAAGAAGGACTGACGCGTGAGCGGCGTCAGCGGCTTCGACAGTCAGTGTATGTCGCGGGCACTGGAGCTCGCCGAGCGCGGATTGACGACCACGAACCCCAATCCGCGCGTCGGCTGTGTCATCGCAAAGGACGGGACAGTCATCAGCGAGGGTTGGCACGAGCGCGCCGGCGAGCCCCATGCGGAGATTCACGCGCTGCGTGGTGCCGGCGAAGCGGCCCGCAATGCGACCATGTACGTGACGCTGGAGCCCTGCACGCACTTCGGCCGTACGCCGCCGTGCGTCGACGCCGTGATCGCCTCGCGCGTCGCGCGCGTCGTGTGCGCGATGTCCGATCCGAATCCCCGCGTCAGCGGTGAGGGAATCAAGCGCCTGCGCGCGGCTGGGATCGATGTCACAGCGGGGTTGCTCGAAACGGAGGCACGCGCGCTCAACAACGGATACGTGCAGCGAATGGAGAAGGGTTTGCCGTGGGTGCGGCTCAAGCTGGCTGCGAGCCTGGATGGGCGCATCGCGCTCGCGGATGGCACCAGTCGCTGGATCACGGGCGCGGCCGCACGTGCCGATGTGCAACGCTGGAGGGCTCGCAGCTCGGCAATCCTCACCGGCGCCGCGACCGTGCTGCGAGACGATCCGCAACTCAATGTGCGGCTCGACGATGGCAAACCCGCGGAGCGTCAACCGCTGCGCGTGATCGCGGATAGCGAGCTCCGGACGTCACCGGCGGCCCGGGTGTTGTCACCGCCCGGGCAAGTGATGATCTTTGCGGCGCGGCCCGCTGGAGCCGCGCGCTCGCGACTCGAGTCTCGCGGCGCATGCATCGAGACCGTGCCCGCGGCCCCGGGTGGCATCGATCTGTCGGCCGTGATGCGGCGGTTGGGCGAGCTCGAGGTGAACGAGGTGTGGGTGGAGGCGGGTGCGCGACTGGCGGGCGCACTGATCAGCGCCCGGCTCGTCAATGAGCTGGTCGTCTACTTCGCGCCCGACCTGCTCGGCGACAAGGCGCGTGGAATGTTCGAGCTGCCGGAGTTGTTTGCGCTCGAGGGCAAATGGCCGCTGAAGTTTGCGGACGTGCGCTTGATCGGGCGGGATCTGAGGGTCATTGCGGAATGTTTACCGGAATCGTCCAGGCCATCGGCACCGTGAGCGCGGTGCAGGAGCGGGGAGGCGATGTCGAGCTCGACATCGCGAGCGACCCATTGAGCCTGCGAGGCGTAAAGATCGGCGACAGCATCGCCGTCAGCGGCGTTTGCCTCACGATCACGCGGCTTGGTAACACCGGGTTTGCAGCCGATGTGTCGCGCGAGACGCTTGCCCATACAACGCTGGGCAGTCTGGAGCGGGGGCACGCGGTCAATCTCGAATTCGCACTGAGGGCGGGAGACCCGCTGGGCGGGCATCTGGTCTCGGGTCACGTCGACGGCGTCGGCACGCTTACGGCGCGGCGCGAGGATGGCCGTTCATGGCGCCTGCAGTTCGAGGTTCCGCGTGAGCTTGCCCGCTACGTCGCTCCGAAGGGATCGATCTGCATCGATGGCGTGAGTCTCACGGTCAACGACGTTGACGGCGCGCGCTTCGACGTCAACGTGATTCCGCATACACTCGCCGTCACGACGCTCGGCGTGCTGCAGCCGGGCGGCCGGGTCAACGTCGAAGTGGACGTCTTCGCTCGCTACCTGCAACGCCTGTTGGAATTCAGACAATGACCAGCATCGACGAGGTGCTCGCCGAGATCCGCGCCGGCCGCATGGTGGTGATGATGGACGACGAGACGCGCGAGAACGAGGCGGATCTCATCATGGCGGCGGAGGCGGTGACCGCTGAGGCCATCGCGTTCTTCGTGCGCTACACGAGCGGGATCATCTGTCAGCCGATGCTGAGTGAGCGCTTGCAGGAGTTGCGGCTGCCGCAGATGGTGCCCGAGAACACCGAGTCGCTCCGCACGGCGTTCACGATCTCGGTCGACTATCGCCACGGCACCACCACCGGCATTTCCGCGCACGACCGCGCCAAGACCATCCGTGCGCTCGCCGATCCCGCTTCGCGGCCCGAGGATTTCGCGCGTCCCGGTCACATTTTTCCCCTGCGTTATACGCCGGGCGGCGTGCTGTGCCGGGCGGGTCACACCGAAGCGACCGTGGACCTGGTGCGGCTCGCGGGCTTCGCATCGCTCACCGGGATTCTGTGCGAGATCGTCAATGATGACGGCACGATGAAGCGCGGTGCCGCGCTCCAGGAGTTCGCCGGCAAGAATGGCCTCAAGGTCGGAACGATTGCCGACCTGATCCGCTATCGCCTGCGGAACGAGCGTTCCGTCGAGCGCATCTCGGATCAGCGGGTGACGACCGATTACGGCGAGTTCCGCATGTGCTGCTACGAGGATTACGTCAACCGCGAGGTCCACATCGCACTGATCCGCGGCAGCCTCGACGGGCCGGATCCGCCACTGGTGCGCGTGCATGTGACCGACACCGTGCGCGACCTGTTCGGCATTCACAGCGACCGTGGCCGGCCGCTAAGGGACGCGATGCGTCGGATCGCCGAGGAGGATCACGGTGTCATCGTGATCCTGCACCAGCCCGAGGCACCGCGCGACCTGATCGATGCCGTGCAATCGTTGCGCGCGCCGCATCCACCCGCCGCGCGTAGTGAGGGCAATCGCGTGCTGCGGACCTATGGCATCGGCGCCCAGATCCTTCAGGATCTGGGCATCAGGCGCATGCGCGTGCTGAGCGCGCCGCTGCTGCTGCGTGGAATCTCGGCGTTCGACCTGGAGATCACCGATTACGTGGACAGCGAGTAGGCACGGCCAACGAAAGACATGCAGGACATACGCACCACAGAAGGCGACACCGAGGCGCGTGACCTGCGCTTCGCGATCGTAGCCTCACGCTTCAACGAATTCATCGTCGCGAGCCTGATCCGTGGCGCCGTTGAGGCACTCGAGCGTCACGGCGCGAAGCCCGAGCACGTCGAGCTCATCCGCGTACCCGGGGCACTCGAGCTACCGGTCGTCATTCGCAAGTTGCTGGCGCAACGGCGCTTCGACGCGATCATTGCCCTTGGCGCCGTGATCCGCGGCGAGACGGCCCATTTTCAGTACGTTGCCGGAGAGTGCGCACGCGGGCTCGCCCAGCTCGCAATTGAGTCCGGCGTGCCGATTGCTTTCGGCGTGCTCACGACCGAAACGATTGAACAGGCGATGGAACGGGCCGGAACGAAGAGCGACAACAAAGGCGCGGAAGCCGCCGTCACCGCGATCGAGATGGCCAACCTGCTGCGCCATCTCGACGGCTGAGCGCCGTCTCACGTCCGTGGCCGGTGCTTCTCCATCGCGTGCCTCGTCCCGGGCCCGCTCTGTCGCGCGCAAGCTGGCCATGCAGGCGCTCTATCAATTGCAGCTCAATGCGCAGACCTGGCAGGAGCTGCACCAGCAAGCGCTTGCGAGCGAGGATGCCGCTCGTGCCGATGCCTCGTACCTGCGTGAACTCATCGAACAGGTCTGCGCCATTCGCGACGACCTCGAGACCGAGCTGGCCGCGCTGGTCGATCGGCCGCTCAAGGACCTCGACCCGATCGAGCATGCGATCCTCCTGATCGGGGCATACGAGCTCAAGACGCGCCTGGACATCCCCTACCGGGTCGTCATCAACGAGGCCGTCGAGCTCGCGCGGCGCTTCGGCGCGACTGACGGGCACAAGTATGTCAACGCCGTGCTGGATCGCGCCGCCACACGCCTGCGCGGTGCGGAGCGCGGAACTGCTTGAGCGACAGGAGTCGTGCGGTGCCAATTGGCGAGTTCGAGCTCATCGAGCGCTACTTCTCCAAAGGATTTGCGCAGCGCAACGACGTTGCGATCGGCGTAGGCGATGATGCTGCCGTCGTGCAGGTGCCCACGGGCTCGGAGCTCGTCGTGGCTGTCGACACGCTCGTGTCAGGCGTTCACTTCCCGGCGGGGATGGCGCCTGAGCATGTCGGTCACCGTGCCCTCGCGGTCAACCTGAGCGATCTCGCGGCGATGGGCGCGTCACCCCGCTGGTGCACGCTGGCGCTCACGTTGCCCTCGGTCGAGGAGCGTTGGCTCGAGAACTTCGCGCGCGGCTTTCGCGAGTTGGCACTGCGCCACGATGTCGCGCTCATCGGCGGCGACACCACTCGGGGACCGCTGACAATCAGTGTGCAGATTCTCGGCGTCGTTCCCACTGGCGCTGCGATTCTCCGCAGCGGTGCGGAACCCGGCGACCTCGTTTTCGTGAGCGGCACTCCCGGTGATGCTGCCGCGGGGCTCGGGCTCATCCAGGGAACGATTTCCGCCGCGCAGCCTGACGATGCTGACCAACTCCGCCAGCGATTCCTGGTGCCGACCCCGCGTGTCGAGCTGGGATTGGCATTGCGTGGAATCGCCTCGGCGGCGATCGATGTCTCCGATGGCCTGCACGCCGATCTCAACAAATTGCTGGTTGCGAGTGGGATGGGCGCCGAGCTGTATCTGGATCGGCTGCCACTGTCACGCGCACTCCTCGATAGTCAGGGCTTCGCTAGCGCACGCCGGCTGGCGTTGAGCGGCGGCGATGACTACGAACTGTGCTTCACGGTTCCTGCGGATCGCGTCAGCGCCGCCGAGCGCGCGGCGGCAACTGTTGCGTGTGCAATCCGACGAATCGGCACGATCGAGGCGCAACCCGGGTTGCGTTGCTTCGACGGCGGACGTCCCGTCTCCGCCGATGCGGCGGGATACGACCATTTTGCTGGCTGATCGCGGCGGGAGCCACTGAGGCGATCCCCTAATCCAGCGCCGGCCGCGGTCAATGCCGCGTCAATAACGTCGAATAGACGGACCCACTTGGCAGCGTTCACATCCACGCTGCACAGCGGCAGGTGATCCGCGATTTGCGTCACAGATTGGCTTTGACCCGCTTCCGTATCCTGCCGCCCGACTTTGCACAGGTGACAGCCATTCGTAACGTGATCGCAGAGCGTGCGCGACCCGGTCCCGGTGTACCGGAGAAGATCGGGAAGTACGTGATCATCAACGAAGTCGGTCGCGGCAGCACCGGCGTCGTCTATCTTTCGCACGATCCCTATTACGGCCGCGACGTCGCCATCAAGGTCTACAACATGGAGACCGGCGGCGACGAGGAGCGCGCGCGCGTCGCGCGCAAGATGTTCCTCTCGGAAGCCCACATGGTGGGGATGTTGCAGCATCCGAACATCCTGCCGATCTACGATGCCGGCGAAGAGAACGGCCACTGCTACGTCGTCACCGAGCACGTCCAGGGCGCGCGTACGCTGGTCGCCTATTGCCGGCCCGATAACCTGCTGCGCGTCGACGACGTGGTCGAGATCATGTTCAAGTGCGCCCGGGCGCTGAACTATGCGCACGGACGCGGCGTCATTCATCGTGACGTCAAGCCGAGCAACGTCATGCTCACGACGGACAGCGACGTGCGCATCATCGATTTCGGCATCGCATTGGTGCAGGACTCGGACATTTCCTCGATCCAGGGCATAGCCGGAAGTCCCAGCTACATGTCCCCGGAGCAGGTGCAGAACGCGCAGATCACGCCGCGCTCCGACCTGTACTCGCTCGGCGCCGTGATGTACGAATTGCTGACGGGTTTCCGGCCCTTCCGCGCCGGCAACCTTTCCAAGCTCCTGCACCAGATCGTGTTCGCCACGCCACCACCGATCCACACCCTGCGGCAGGACATTCCCGAGGATCTCGAGAACGTGGTGGCCAGCGCGCTGCAGAAGGACTCCGAAAAGCGCTACAAGAGCGGGCTCGATTTCGCCGCCGAGCTGACGCGCGTGCACCAGAAGCTGCGCGCGCACTACGAGCGGATCGACAGCCAGGAGCAGTTCGGCCTGCTGCGTCGGCTGAAGTTCTTCCACGACTTCTCGCATGGCGAGATCTGGGAGGTGCTGCGCGCCAGCGCGTGGCAGGACTACACGAACGGTGAAGAGATCGTCAAGGAAGGCGAGATGGACGATCGCTTCTACATCATCGTGTCGGGCCGCGTCGCCGTGGAGCGGCACGGGCGCGAAGTCGGCAAGCTGACCAGCGGCGATTGCTTCGGCGAGACCAGCTACGTGCGCGGCGCCAAGCGCACCGCGACCATCAAGGCCGACGGTGAGGTCACGGTGATGAAGGTGAGCTCGACGCTGCTCGAGCAGGTGTCCGCTTCCTGCCAGCTGCGGTTCAACAAGGTATTCCTGCGCAGCCTGATCAGCCGGCTGCAGAACGTCGAGCGCACGCCGGGCTGAATCCGGCCGCCGCTCAGCGCTTGCGCGCCGAACCTTCCTTGTCCTTCTCGATCAGCGCATACGCTGAGTGATTGTGGATCGATTCGAAGTTTTCTGACTCGACCACGTAGGCGAGCACGCGCTCTTCCTTGTTCAGGCGCACCGCGATGTCGCGCACCATGTCCTCGACGAACTTGGGGTTGTCGTAGGCGTGCTCGGTCACGTGCTTCTCATCCGGCCGCTTCAGTATCCCGTAGAGCTCGCAGGACGCCTCTTCTTCGGCGATGTCGATCAGCTCCTCGATCCACAGGAAGCCGTTGGTTCTGGCCGAGACGGTGACATGCGAGCGCTGATTGTGCGCACCGTAGTCGGAGATCTTCTTCGAGCACGGGCAGAGACTGGTGACCGCGACCACCACCTTGAGCCACAGTTCGTCGCGCCCCTGGTGCCGCTCGCCGATCAGCGAAGCGCGGTAATCCATCAGGCTCTCGACACCTGACACGGGCGCTTTCTTCATCACGAAGTAAGGGAACGACATTTCGATATGACCGGCATCGGCATTCAGCCGCTGCGTCATCTCCTCGAGCAGGGCGCGGAACGAATCCACGGAGATCTCGCGCTCATGGTGCAGGATCTCGATGAAACGCGACATGTGCGTGCCCTTGAAGTCGTGGGGCAGGTTCACGTACATGTTGAAGTTCGCGATCGTGTGCTGCTCGCCGTTCGAACGATCCTTGACCCGAACCGGGTGGTACACGTCCTTCACACCCACGCGATTGATCGGGATCTGGCGCGTGTCGGCACGGCTCTGCACGTCTTCAATTCCGGTGACCGCGGAGCGGCGGGGGTGCGTCGGGGCGTCCATCTCGGTCTCTCTATCGGTTGATCGTAAGCTCGTCTCGATTATACGCATGCGCCAGCCGGCGGCTCTGCGTGTGGGGAAGTGTGCCGGCAGGTCCTTCAGGCGGACACTGGCGTAGCGCGAGCCAGACCGGGCTGGCGCCAGAAGCGCTCGATCGCGTTCTCGAGCGAACCCGCGTCGAGACCGGCCATCCTGAGACAGTCCTCGCGCGAGCCGTGTTCCACGAATCGATCAGGAAGCCCGAGGTGCAGCATTGGAATCTGCATTCCGCGTGCGCACAGCAGTTCGGATACGGCGCTGCCGGCCCCACCCGCGATGGTGTTTTCTTCGATGGTCACGAGCGCGGAATGCCGTGCGGCGAGTTCGAGGACCAGCTTCTCGTCGAGCGGCTTGACAAATCGCATGTTGACGAGGGTCGCGTCGAGCCGTTCGGCGATGTGTTCCGCCGGTGCCACCATCGTCCCGAACGCAAGGATCGCCAGCCCGCCGCGTCCGTCGCGCCGGACCTGCGCGCGCCCGACAGGGATTGCCTGCATCGCGGCCACGATCGGCACGCCGGGGCCGTGACCGCGCGGATAACGCACAGCCGCCGGGCAATCGAGAGTGGTGGCGGTGAAGAGCATCTGGCGGCATTCATTTTCGTCAGCGGGCGCCATGACCACCAGGTTGGGAATGCAGCGCATGAAGCTGAGATCGTAGCTGCCCTGATGGGTCACGCCGTCGCCGCCCACGAGACCGGCACGATCGACGCCGAATATCACGGGCAGCTTCTGCAGAGCAACGTCGTGAATGAACTGGTCGTAGGCGCGCTGCAGAAACGTCGAATAGATCGCGACGACCGGGCGCGCCCCTTCACAGGCGAGTCCGGCGGCGAACGTGACGGCATGCTGTTCGGCTATCCCGACGTCGAAGTAGCGTTCCGGAAAGCGCTTCTCGAACTCGACCAGCCCCGAGCCCTCACGCATGGCGGGGGTAATTCCGATAATGCGCGAGTCGCGCTCCGCCATGGCGCACAGCCACTGGCCGAATACTTGCGAATAGCTGGGACCGGAAGCCTTCTCCTTGAAGATCTGGCCGCTGACCGGGTCGAAAGGTCCGGGGCCGTGCCATTTGATCGGGTCGGCTTCCGCCGGCGGGAAACCCTTGCCTTTGCGCGTCACGATGTGCAGGAACCGTGGTCCGTGCAGATCCTTGAGATTGCGCAGCGTGCGGGTCAGCGCCTTGAGGTCATGGCCATCGATGGGGCCGACGTAATTCCACCCCATCTCTTCGAACATCGTGCCTGGAAGGACCATGCCTTTCATGTGCTCTTCCGAACGGCGCGCAAGCTCCCAAACCGTCGGCATCTGCCGCAGCACCTTCTTGCTGCCCTCGCGCAGGCCCGCGTACAGCTTGCCCGACATGACCTTGGCAAAGTAGTTCGACATCGCGCCCACGTTCTCCGAAATCGACATGTCGTTGTCGTTCAGGATCAGCAGGAGATCGACATCGAGACTGCCGCCGTGATTGAGGGCTTCGAACGCGAGGCCCGCACTCATGGCGCCGTCGCCGATCACGGCGACGACGCGGCGTTTCCCGCCCATCTGCGCCGAACCGATCGCCATGCCGAGCGCCGCGCTGATCGAAGTACTCGAGTGTCCAACCCCAAACGTGTCGAACTCACTCTCGGCGCGCGAAGGGAACGGTGCGAGTCCGCCCGCCTGCTTGATCGTGTGCAGTCTTTCGCGACGACCGGTGAGGACCTTGTGCGGGTAGGCCTGGTGACCGACGTCCCAGACGATGCGATCGTCCGGCGTGTTGAACACGTAATGAAGGGCGATCGTCAGCTCGACGGTGCCCAGACCCGCGGCGAAATGCCCGCCGCGCGTGGCGACGGTCTCGATCAGGAACGCGCGCAATTCCTTTGCCAGCGCCGCGAGCTTGGTCGCCGGGAGCTGGCGCAGATCGGCAGGTGAGCGGATGCCGCTGAGAAGTGGATAGGTGGTTTGCGCATCCATGGGGATCAAGTTTACCTACGAATCGCGCTCGATGACGAAGTCGGCGAGCCAACGCAGGATTTCACCTCCAGGTCCGAAGTCTGCAAGCGCGTCGAGCGCGTGCGCATGCAATTCGCGGCAACGACTCTTTGCCTGCGCCATGCCGGCGACGCTCGGATAGGTGGGCTTGTCCTTCGCGCGGTCGGCGCCGGTCGCCTTGCCGAGAATTGCAGGATCGCCCTCGACGTCGAGAATGTCATCCTGGATCTGGAACGCGAGCCCGATGTGATCTCCAAAGCGTCGCAACTGCGAGAGGCGTTCGGCATTGTCCTCGGCGGCGGCTGCCGCTCCCATCAGGACACTCGCACGAATCAGCGCGCCCGTCTTGCGGCGGTGAATGTCCTCGAGCTCCGCGATCGAGAGCTTGCGACCGACGGCCGCCAGGTCGAGCGCCTGACCACCGGCCATGCCATCGGTGCCGCTCGCGTCTGCGAGCAATTCGATCAGGCGCGCCCGTACCCGAGGGTCGTCGTCGAAAGCGGGATCGCGAGCAAGGATGCGGAAGGCGAGCAGCTGCAGCGCGTCACCCGCCAGGATTGCCGTTGCCTCATCAAACGCCCGATGACAGGTCGGCCGGCCGCGCCGCAGGTCATCGTCGTCCATCGCGGGGAGGTCATCGTGGACAAGCGAGTAACCATGGATCAGCTCAACCGCCGCTGCGGGCGCATCCATGCGCTCGAGCGGGGCCTCGAGTGCTTCGCCGGTCGCGTACACGAGGATCGGACGGAGTCGTTTGCCGGTCCCCAGGACGCTGTAACGCAGGGCCGCATGCAGACGTTGCGGAACGCGCTCGGCTGGCGGGAGCCAACGATCGAGCACGTCTTCCACGCGAGCTTGATAGGCCGCAATCCTTGCCGGCATCGATGCGGCGCTTGCAGGCAAGAATCAGTGCCCTGATGTCACGATTCCGGCTCGAAGTCTTCGATCACCGGTTCGCCGCCGGGAGCAGAAGCCTTGAGCAGGATTTCGACCTTTTGTTCAGCAGCCTTGAGCGCCGTCTGGCACGCCTTGGTGAGCGCAATTCCGCGCTCGAACTGCTTCAGCGCCTCTTCCAGCGGCAGATCGCCCTGCTCGAGCCGCGCAACCAGCGCTTCCAGCTCGCGCATCGACTGCTCGAAGTCCGCGGTCTTGCTCTTCTTCAATGACAAAGCGCTGGCTCCCCTCGGGCGACGCCGGATTATACGGTGGGGTTCACGCTGCCGGACCGCGGCCGACGCTCCGGTGGCGCGATCCTTACGTTGACTTGGCCGCATCGTGAGTCTAGATTCACCCCACTAGACTGATTCTAAGCGATCCCGATTCACTTTGAACTTAAGCTTCGATCGCGGAGGGTGAACGATGAATCTCAAGGGCAGCAAGACGGAAAAGAATCTCAAGGACGCGTTCGCGGGCGAGTCGATGGCCAACCGCCGCTACCTGTATTTCGCGGCCAAGGCCGATGTCGAAGGCTACAACGACGTCTCCGCGGTGTTCCGCTCCACGGCCGAGGGTGAAACCGGCCATGCGCACGGACATCTCGAGTATCTCGAGGAGGTGGGTGACCCCGCGACGGGGCTGCCGATCGGCGAGACATCGAAGAATCTCAAGGCCGCCATCGCCGGCGAAACGCACGAGTACACCGACATGTATCCGGGCATGGCGCGGGCCGCGCGCGAAGAGGGCTTCCAGGAGATCGCGGACTGGTTCGAGACGCTGGCGAAGGCAGAGCGTTCGCACGCCAACCGCTTCCAGAAGGCACTGGACGGGCTGTAATCGCGGCGCCGGACTCCGGCTGCTGGCCATGACCGAAAAGCCGGTGTCCGGCTCCGCCTCCGAAGGCAGTCTCGAAGCGCCGACGCGCCTGCCGCTCGAATGGCGCCAGCCTGATTTCTATGACACGCATGCGCTCGAGAAGGAACTCGAGCGCGTGTTCGATATCTGTCACGGCTGCCGGCGCTGTTTCAGCCTCTGCAACGCCTTCCCCACGCTCTTTGACGCGATCGATGCGTCGCCAACTGGCGAGCTCGACGGCGTCGAGCGGAAGGCTTATTGGGAGGTCGTGGACCACTGTTACCTCTGTGACATGTGTTACATGACCAAGTGTCCGTACGTTCCGCCGCATCCGTGGAACGTGGACTTTCCTCACCTGATGCTGCGGGCCAAGGCGGTCAAGTTCTCTCAAGGGAACGCGCGTCTGCGCGACCGCATCCTCACGTCGACCGACGCCGTCGGCCGGCTCGCCGGCATTCCGGTGGTGGCCGAGACCGTGAACGCGGCCAATCGCAGCGCCGCAGGCCGCAAGCTCCTGAGGAAAACCCTCGGCGTGCACGAGAATGCGCCGCTGCCCGAGTATCACAGCCGGTCATTCAGGCGGCGTGAGCGCCAGCGCGAGCGGCCGGTTATTGAGGTCAGGGAAACACCGGAGACGCGCGGCAAGGTCGCTCTGTTCGTCACGTGTTATGGAAATCGCAACGAACCGGACATTGCTCAGGATCTCGTCCGGGTGTTCGAACACAACGGCATCGCGGTCAATCTCGCGGCGCAGGAGCGCTGTTGCGGGATGCCCAAGCTCGAGCTCGGCGATCTGCAAGCCATCGCCACGCTCAAGGACGCAAACATTCCCGAGCTCGCGCGCCTGGTCGATGAGGGTTTTGATGTCGTGGCGCCGGTGCCGTCCTGCGTACTCATGTTCAAGCAGGAACTGCCGCTGATGTTTGCCGATGATGCGGCGGTCCTCAAAGTCAGCGAGCGGGTGTTTGACCCCTTCGAATACCTGATGCTGCGCCACAAGGCAGGGCTGCTGCGAACCGATTTCAAGGCGGCACTCGGCAAGATCGCATACCACGTGCCGTGCCACCTGCGCGTGCAGAACATCGGTCTCAAGACGCGCGACGTTCTCAAGCTCGTGCCCGGCACCAGCGTCGAAGTGATCGAGCGCTGTTCGGGGCACAACGGTACCTACGCCGTGAAAGAGGAGTTCCACGAAGTATCGATGAAGATTGCCCGGCCGGTGGTGCAGAAAGTGGCCGGGAGCGGCGCGGATCACTACTCGAGCGATTGCCCGATGGCGGGGCACCAGATCGAGAATGGACTCGAGAAATCACGGCCACCCGAACACCCGCTGGCGCTGCTCAGGATGGCATACGGACTATGAGAGGTTGGCAGTTCGCGGTTGGCAGTTGGCAGTAAGAGGGCGAGTCCTTCCCGTCAACTGTCAACCGTCAACTGCCAACCCTTCAAGCATGTCTGCCAAGCTTTCACCCTCTGATCTCATGACCCTCGAGCACTACGCGCGCGGCCGCGCTGAGTTTCGCGAACGCGTGCTGGCGCACAAGAAAAACCGGCAGATCGGTGTCGGGCCGCATTGCACGTGGCTGTTCGAGGATCGTCTGACCATCCAGTACCAGGTCCAGGAAATGTTGCGCGCCGAGCGGATCTTTGAGCCTGAGGGCATTGCGGAGGAACTCGAAGCTTACAATCCGCTCGTTCCCGATGGCGGCAATTGGAAAGTGACGTTGTTGATCGAATACCCCGAGCCGGATGAGCGGCGCATTGCGCTCATGCGCTTGAAAGGCATCGAGGACCGCTGCTGGGTGCAGGTGGCGGGCCACAAGCGGGTCCTTGCGATCGCGGATGAGGACCTCGAACGCGAGACCGAGGAGAAGACCTCGGCCGTCCATTTCCTGCGCTTCGAGCTCGATCCGAACATGCGCGCGTCGTTGCGCGCCGGTGCGGCGCTCGGGGTCGGCATCGATCACGATCAGCATCGCTTCAGCGTCGACCCGGTCCCCGACGACGTCCGTACCGCGCTCATCGCCGATCTCGACGGCTAGCTTGCTACAATCGCGCGCGCTCGAGCCGCTCGACCGGGTGACACCAGACGCGATGAGCCAGTCCTATACCGCTTCCGACATCGAGGTCTTAAGCGGCCTCGACCCGGTGCGCCGCCGGCCGGGGATGTACACCGACACTCGCAACCCCAACCATCTCGCGCACGAAGTCATCGACAACAGTGTCGATGAAGCCATCGCCGGCTACTGTAAGCTCATCGAGGTGACGCTCCACAAGGACGGCTCGCTGACGGTCGAAGACGACGGCCGCGGTATGCCGGTGGATATCCACCCGAAGGAAAAGATCTCAGGTGTCGAGCTGATCCTGACCCGCCTGCACGCCGGCGGGAAGTTTTCGGAGTCGACCTACCAGTTCGCCGGCGGCTTGCATGGCGTCGGCGTTTCGGTCGTGAACGCGCTGTCGAAGAACCTCGAATGCTGGGTGCGGCGCGGCGGCAAGGAATACAACATCAGTTTCAAGGACGGACGCGTCAAGTCAAAGCTGGAAGAGGTGGGCACAGTCGGCAAGGCCAACACGGGTACCACTGTGCGCTTCTGGCCGGACCCACAGTTCTTCGATTCCGACAAGTTCTCGGTGCCGAAGCTCAAGCACGTGCTGCGTGCCAAGGCGGTGCTCTGCCCCGGACTGCGCGTCAAGCTCAAGAATGAAACCAACGGTGAGAAGGACGAGTGGTTCTACACCGGCGGAGTTGCGCAGTACCTTCTCGAGCAATTGAAGGACGCCGAATGGATGCCGCAGGAGCCCTTCGGCGGCGACTTCAAGAGCGAGCGCGAGGCCGCCGAGTGGGCCTTCGTGTGGCTCCTCGACGGCGAGCACGTCGTCACCGAGAGCTACGTCAACCTGATCCCGACGACCGAAGGCGGAACTCACGTCAACGGCCTGCGCACCGGGATTGCGGATGCAGTGCGCGAGTTCTGCGAGTTCCGCAACCTCGTGCCGCGCGGCGTGAAGCTCGCGCCCGAGGACGTGTGGGAGCGGGTCAGCTACGTCCTGTCAGTGAAGATGCAGAATCCGCAGTTTGCGGGTCAGATCAAGGAGAAGCTCGGCTCGCGCGAAAGCGCCGCGTTTGTCGGCGGCGTGGTCAAGGATGCCTTTGCGCTTTGGCTCAACCAGCATCCGGATGCGGGTGAGCGCATCGCGCAGTTCGCGATTGCCAATGCGCAGGCGCGGCTCAAGGCGTCGCAAAAGGTGGCGCGCAAACGGATCACCAGCGGCCCGGCGCTGCCGGGCAAACTCGCGGACTGCGCGAGCCAGGACCCGGTACGAACGGAACTTTTCCTGGTGGAAGGCGACTCCGCGGGCGGCTCGGCCAAGCAGGCGCGCGACAAGGACTACCAGGCCATCATGCCTCTCAGGGGCAAGATCCTGAACACCTGGGAAGTGGAACCGGCGCAGGTGCTGCAATCGCAGGAAGTGCACGACATCGCCGTGGCGCTCGGCGTCGATCCCGGCTCGCAGGATCTCGGCGGCCTGCGCTATCACAAGGTGTGCATCCTTGCGGATGCCGATTCGGATGGTCAGCACATCGCGACGCTCCTGTGCGCGTTGTTCCTGCGTCACTTTCGCCCACTGGTGCTGGCCGGGCATGTGTTCGTCGCCATGCCGCCGCTGTTCCGTATCGACGTCGGCAAACAGGTGTTCTACGCCCTGGATGAGGCTGAGCGCGCGGGCATCCTCGACCGGATCGCCGCGGAGAACATCCGTGGCAAGGTCTCGGTCATGCGCTTCAAGGGTCTCGGCGAGATGAACCCGCCGCA
>DATBVX010000094.1:0-2235 GCA_036515135.1 Steroidobacteraceae bacterium | reverse complement strand
CCCTTCGAATGAATTGCGCCCCCGAGCTTCACTTCCCGCTCGATGTCGAGCACGTCGCCCTCGCCTATGCGGACAGTCGCCGTGATGCGCGAGGGCTGCCCGAACAACGCATGGCCGACTCGAACCAAGGACAATCCATTTACCTGCCCGATCGCTTCGCCGTCGCAGTCGATGAGCAACGTGTTGCGGCGAATGGCGTCGAGCGTCTCCTCGTGCCCGCGTGCGAGGCGGCGCCGGTGCTCATCCACGGCGCGCTGGACGTCGGCAGCGTGTACCACATCCTGGCCGGCCGCTGCAGCGAAGTGATTGGCCTCACGCAAGCAGTCTTCGATGCTGCGGAAATGCGTGCTGAGCTTGCGGGAATCGCTCGCGAGCCGCGAGCCATAGTCGATGAGGCGGGCCACGGCCGCTGCGTCGAGCGGCTTCAGTGACTCGCGGCGAGCTGATGCCGCGATGACCCGAGCGTAGCGTTGCGTGTTCTCGGCAGTGCGTTCGAGGGCGTCGTCGAAATCCGCCGGCAGCTTGAAAAGCTCCGGGAACTCCGGATCGTATTCACAAAGGAGGTCATGTACCCGCCGAGTGCCGATGAGCACCACTCGCACCTGCAGCGGAATCCGTTCGGGCTCCAGAGATACCGTGCTCATGAGGCTCAAGCGTTGTCCGAGGGACTCGATGCGCACGCAGTGTTCAAAAAGTGCGTGCTTCAGGGCTTCCCAGGCAAAGGGCTGCGAGAGCAGGCGCTCCGCATCGAGCATCAGGAAGCCTCCATTGGCCCGGTGCAGGGCGCCCGGTCGCACCAGCATGAAATCGGTGACCAGCGTGCCGAAGTGGGTGAGGTTCTCGATCTGCCCGATGAGATTCTGATAGGTCGGATTGCCCTCGTAGACGACGGGAGCGCCGGTTGCGGAGCGCCCGTCAATGAGGACGTTTACGTCATAGCGGCCGAGCCGCGCCTGCGGTTCGGCCCGTTCGAGACCGAGGATCGGCAACGCAGGCTGGTCGGCGCGGAAGAAGCTGCGGGCGTTCTCGATGAGATCCGCTTCGACACCCGCCAGATGCTCGCGTACTTCGGCGCAGTCGGCGTACTTCGCGCAGAGCTCCTCGATGTGGACGCGCACAGTGGTTGCCGTCACGTCCCGCTCAAGCTCGCGCAGCCTGCGATGCCGGTCACGATGCCAGCGCGGTATGGCCTCCACGTGCTTGCGCAACATCTCACTGACCGCTTCGATGCGCTCGCGGGTTCTCTGCCGCTCGATGTCTGGAAGCTTCTCGAACTCCTCGCGGCTCAGAACCTCGCCGTTGCGCATCGGCACGATCGCCAGGCCGTCCGGGGTCTGGCCCAATCCGAGTTTGCCCTTCTCGGCTTCCTGCTGGACTCCTTCGAGCGATTGCCGGCTGCGCTCCTCGTACTCGCGATCGACTTCGGCGCGCCGGTTGCGATGGGCCTCCGACTCGAGTGCCTCCGGAAGCGCAGCGCGCAGGTCTCGCACCAGCTCTCGCATGTCGGCCTTGAGCTGTGCACCGCGACCCGCTGGCAGACGCAGCGCTCTCGGCCGCTGAGGATCATCGAAGCGGTTGACATAACACCAGTCATCCGGGCGCGGGCGAACGGCGGCGGCGCGCTGGAGCTCGCGGCGCACGACCGCGTGCCGTCCACTGCCGGGTGCACCCATCACATACACATTGTGACCGGAGGCTCCGATTTGGACGCCGAGCTGCAGAGCCGACAGGGCGCGCTCCTGGTCGATTGTGGCGTCCGAATCCGTGACCTCGGCGGTCGTTCGAAACGGCAGGTCGGCGGGGTTGCAGCGGGTAATCAGCCGCTGCGCTGGAAGCTCACACGACATGAGGCAAGCACACCAGCTCAGGCCATGACGCGAACCGTACTCGCCTGCGGTCCCTGGTCACCCGACTCCTCCGTGAGACGCGGTTCAGCGCCCGGCGTGAGCTTTGCACCTGATGTCGCTCGCGCTCGTAGTCGTGGACTCCGCGTGGCGCATGCCCTTGAGCCACGTCAGACGTGATCCACGATGCCGTGAGCGCCATCGCTTCGTGCGCAGCTCGCGCCGCAGTAGATGCGATCACCGTTCTCCACGCCGTGGCCGAGTATCCGGGTACCACAGCGTTGACAGGTCGGGGCCAGTGCGTGAATCGCGCACTCGAATGAATCGTAGACATGCGAGCGGCCGTCGCGAGTGACGGTAATTGGTCGAGCGTATTCATTTCCACAGGTTT
>DATBVX010000093.1:0-4002 GCA_036515135.1 Steroidobacteraceae bacterium | reverse complement strand
TGCCTCGCCATTCTGGTTGGTGATCTCGGTGTCCCAGCGCACTTCGCCATAACCCATGCCGAGCCGCAGGCTCTTTTCCTTGCAGGTGAGCCGCACCTTGATGCGGTCGCCCGGCTTGACGGGCTTGGTGAAGCGCAGGCCGTCGATGCCGTAGTTGGCGAGCACTGGGCCGTAGGGCGGATCGACGAACAGCCCGGCCGCGGCGGAGACCAGAAAATAGCCGTGCGCGACGCGGCCGCCGAACAGCGGATTGCGCGCGGCCGCGCTCTCATCCATGTGCGCATAGAAATGATCGCCGGAGAGCTCCGCGAAGCGCTCGATGTCCTCGAGCGTGACGAGGCGCTCGCCGGAATTGAATGTATCCCCGATCACGAGATCATGATATGGCTTGCGGAACGGATGCTTGCCGGGATCGCGTTGCGTGCCGCCCTTGACCCAGCGCTTCGTAACCGCGGCGATGACGTCGGGCGTGCCCTGCACCGCCGTGCGCTGCATGTAGTGCAAAACGCCGCGAATGCCACCCATCTCCTCCCCGCCACCGGCGCGCCCCGGTCCACCGTGGATGAGATGTGGCAACGGCGAACCGTGGCCCGTCGATTCCTTGGCGCAATGGCGATTGACCACCAGCACGCGTCCATGAAAGGGACTCAATCCCAGCACCAGCCGCGCGGCCACCCTGTCGTCCGCAGTGAACACCGACCCGACCAAGCTGCCGTCACCGCGTCGCGCGAACGCGATCGCTTCGTCGATATCACGATACGGAATCACGGTGCACACCGGCCCGAATGCCTCGACGGAGTGCACGGCGCGGCCAGCCGCCGGCTTGGAACACAGCAGCAGCAGTGGGGGAACGAACGCCCCCTTCTCGCGGTCCGCACCTGCGGTCTCGAACTTCTGAGGATCGCCCGCGACGAGTTGGGCCTCCTGCTTCAGCAGCTCAACTTGCTGGAGCACCTCGCGACGCTGACTCAGGCTCGCGAGCGGGCCCATGCGCACGTTTTCGAGCCGCGGATCGCCGACGACGATTTTCGCCAGTGCCGCCTGTAGTGCCGAGACCACTTCTCCCGAAAGATTCACCGGAACGATGGCCCTGCGGATTGCGGTGCACTTCTGGCCCGCCTTGACCGTCATCTCGCGCACGACTTCGCGCACGAATAGATCGAACTCAGCGGTTCCGGGACCGGCGTCCGGGCCGAGCAGGGATGAGTTGATCGAATCGGTCTCCGCGACGAATCGCACGGATTGCTCGGTGACGCGGCGGTGCTGGCGGAGCGAGCGCGCCGTGGATGCGGAACCCGTGAAGGACACGACATCCTGGCAGGTCAGGTGATCGAACAGGTCGCCGACACTGCCGCAGATGAGCTGAATCGAGCCCTCGGGCAGGATGCCGGACTCGACGATGCGTCGGAATGCGAGCTCGGTCAGGTAGGACGTCGCGGTCGCCGGCTTGACGATCGCGGGTACGCCCGCGAGGAGCGTCGGTGCGAGCTTCTCCAGCATCCCCCACACCGGGAAATTGAAGGCATTGATGTGGACCGCAGCGCCTTCGAGCGGCACGCAGATATGCTGGCCGACGAAAGCTCCGCTCTTCGACAGTGCCTCGGTCGCGCCTTCGACGTACACACGGCCATTCGGCAGCTCGCGCGTACCCTTGCTCGCGTATACGAAAAGCGTCGAAATCCCGCCATCGATGTCGATCCAGGAATCGCCCTTCGTGGCCCCCGTGGACGATGACAGCGCGTACAGCTCGTCCTTGTGTTCCGTGAGGTGCTTTGCGAGCGCCTTGAGCATCGCCGCGCGCTCGTGAAACGTCATCCGCCTCAGATTGGGACCACCCACCGCGCGTGCGAATTGCAGCATGCCGCCAAAGTCGATGCCCTCTGCCGAAGCGCTGGCGATGACCTCTCCGCTCGTGGCATCGCGCAACATCACCGGGTTGCGTTCCCCGGCGTGCCAGCGCCCCTGAACGAAGCTCTTGAGTTGCATGGAAGAATCCTCAGACGCGCTCGATTACCAGCGCGATGCCCTGCCCCACGCCGATGCACATCGTGCACAGGGCGTAGCGGCCCTTTGTCCGCGCAAGCTGATGGGTCGCGGTCGCCACCAGCCGCGCGCCGCTGGCCCCGAGTGGGTGGCCGAACGCAATTGCGCCACCGTTGGGATTGACGTGCGCAGCGTCGTCCGCGATTCCAAGCTCGCGCAGCACAGCGAGCGCCTGCGAGGCGAACGCCTCGTTGAGCTCGATGACGTTCATGGCGTCGATCGTCAGCCCGACTCGCTTGAGGAGCTTGCGCGTGGCCGGCGCGGGACCGATGCCCATGATGCGCGGCTCGACACCGGCGGCGGCTGCGCCGACGATCCGTGCGCGGGGCGTGAGTCCAAACCGTGTCGCAGCGGCCTTGCTGGCGATCAAGAGTGCGCAGGCGCCATCATTCACGCCCGAAGCATTGCCCGCGGTGACCGTGCCGCCGGCACGAAATGGCGTCGGGAGCTTGGCGAGCGCCTCGAAAGTCGTCTCGCGCGGATGCTCGTCCCTGCTCACCACCGTGGGCTCGCCCTTCTTCGCCGGAATCGTCACCGGGATAATCTCCTGCGCGAGCACGCCGCTGGCCTGGGCACGCAGCGCGCGTTGCTGGCTGCGGAGTGCGAATGCATCCTGATCCGCACGCGCAACGCGAAACTGCTCCGCCACGTTCTCGCCCGTCTCCGGCATCGAGTCGATGCCGTACTGCTTCTTCATCAGCGGATTGACGAAACGCCAGCCGATCGTGGTGTCGAACAGCTGCACATCCCGTGCGAACGCGGTCTCGGCCTTCGAAAGTACCAACGGTGCCCGCGACATGCTTTCGACGCCGCCCGCAATGATCAGATCGGCCTCACCCGTGCCGATCGCGCGCGCGGCGGTCGCCACGGCGTCGAGCCCAGAGCCGCACAGCCGATTGAGCGTCACACCAGGGACCTCTACCGGCAGTCCAGCCAGCAGCGCGGCCATGCGCGCCACGTTGCGATTGTCCTCGCCCGCCTGATTGGCGCAGCCATAGATAACGTCATCGACGGCCGCCCAGTCGACTTTGGCATTGCGGCTCATCAGCGCGCGGATCGGAGTGGCGGCGAGATCGTCGGTACGCACGGGGGCGAGTGCGCCTCCATAGCGACCGAACGGCGTGCGGATGGCGTCGCAGATGAAAGCGTCATTCATGAGGGTCACTCGATCAATTGGCCGGTGATGCGTTGGGAGCGGCCGCGGAAGAGCGCGATGCGCTCGCCATGCTGATTGGTCACTTCAATCTCATAGAGCCCGGAACGTTTCGAGCGCCACAGCTCGCGTGCCGTCGCAGTGAGCTCGTCGCCCTCGCGCGCGGGCGCGAGAAAGTCGATTGCAGCGGCGGCCGCAACCGCATTGTCGCCGTATGAATTGCAGGCGTACGCGAACGCGCTGTCGGCGAGCGCGAACACCAGGCCGCCATGACCGACGCGATGACCATTCACCATATCGGCACGGATGCGCATCGATACGCGTGCACCGCCGGGCGTGCAATCGAGCAATCGGACTCCCAAGGCCTGTGACGCTCGATCCCCGTCGTAGAGAATCTGCGCTGCGCGCCGAGCCCGCTCTAACGCCGATTCGCTGGTCGTCGAAGCTGCGGCTGGATCACGTTTGGACATGTTTCGCGCCTCGATTGGTCAGCGACCGAGGAACTTCGGATCGCGCTTGGCCATGAATGCAGCCACACCCTCGGCATAGTCCGCGGAATTGCCGAGTTCGCGTTGCCAGCCGCGTTCGTCGTCGAGCTGCTGCTCAAGCGTGTGACTCCAGGACGAGTAGATGGCCTCTTTGGTGCGTGCGAGCCCCAAGGTCGGTGCCGAGGCCAAACGTGTCGCCAGCTGGTCGACGAATCCGCTGAACTCGGCGTCCTCGACGCAGCGCCAGATCAGGCCCCACTGTGCGGCCTGCTCCGCGGAGAGCTTCTCGCCCAACATTGCGAGCCCCATGGCTCCCCC
>DATBVX010000092.1:0-9657 GCA_036515135.1 Steroidobacteraceae bacterium | reverse complement strand
GAATTTTGGTTTTCTGATCATGTGGGTCCTGGTGTACGGCGCCATCGCCTTGGTGCTGATGCCCAGCACGTATGCTCTGGCCGGCATGAATGGTGTCCTGTGGTTCTTTGCACTGTTCCCGCTGGCCGCGTTGCCGGTCCTGCGCTACTTGCCGATCACTGGAGAGAATGTCGTGCAGGTTGAAGCCGATGCGGTGAACTTGCCGGGCAAACTCAAGGGACTGGCGCTCTTTGCCATGCTGGCCTATTTCATCGCGCAAGGTGTCGTCTGGGCTTATCTGTTTCTGATTGGCGTGGCCGGCGGCCTCACCGAGCAGCTCGTGGCTAATGGCCTGACGATCTCGCAATTTGCCGGCATCGCCGGAGCGCTGCTCACGGCGCTGCTGGGAAATCGCTTTGGCCGTTCCCTGCCACTGAGTCTGGGTATTCTCGGCGGTGCGTTGTGTCTCCTTTTTCTGGTCGGCCAGTTTGAGTTTCTGGTGTTTGCGCTCGCCGTCAGCGTGTACAACTTCGCGTGGAATCTGACACATCCGTTCCTGCTGGCGGCCATGGCGAGCTTCGATCGTCGCGGACGGATTGTCGTCTATGCGGTTGCGATGCAAATGGTCGGTCTGGCTATCGGACCCAGTCTGGCGGCGAGCGTCATCGACGAAGGCGACTACGTCAACGTCAACTGGCTCGGCGGCGGCTTGTTCGTACTGAGTCTTGTCTTGATATTGCCGCCGGTCCTGGCGCAGGCGAAAGCGTTGCGCATCGAAGCTCCGGCATCCGGGAGACAAAAGTGTTTGGAAACCTGAGCGGAAAAATCGCGATCGTGACGGGCTCTGGAAAGGGTATCGGTGCCGGCATTGCGAGAGTTTTCGGCAAGGCCGGCGCAAAAGTGATGGTCGCCACTCGCACGGCAAAGAGCGGCGAAGAAACCGTAAGCCAGATCCGGGACGCCGGCGGCGTTGCGGAACTGATAGCGCTCGACATTGGCGAACTGGCAAATGTCGAGGCGGTCGTAAACCATACAGTGGATCAGTGGGGCGGCGCCGACATCCTCGTCCACAATGCGGGTTCATTCCTGGGCGGTGCGGTAGAAGCCTATTCGGAGGCGGACCTCGATACGGTGTTGTCGGTAAACCTGAAAGCCTGTTTTCGTTTTTCGAAGGCCTGCATTCCTCATTTCCGCAAGCGCGGCGGCGGGCGCCTGCTATTCACGTCTTCGGTGACAGGACCTCGTGTTGCCATGCCGGGAACAGCGTATTACGCGGCCTCGAAAGGCGGCATGAATGCGTTCATCAGGACGGCCGCAATCGAGCTCGCACGGGAAAACATCACGGTGAACGGTGTCGAACCTGGATATATACGCACCTCGGCGATGGAGCTTCTGGCTGATGAACAGGGCATGGCGCACATGGCGAAATACATACCGTTGGGATACATCGGCAGTCCGGAGGATATTGCTTACGCCATGTTGTACCTTGCGAGTGACGAAGCACGCTATATCACCGGGCAGACCATTTGTGTCGATGGCGGCTCCACTCTGCCGGAGAGCCCCGTCTTCCTGGAAGGATTGGCCGGAGTGAAGGAATTGGCTGGATCTTCCTAAATGACCCGTGAGTGGATCGAGCATGAGCATTGCATCGCTCCTTGAACGACGCGAGAAGCTGCTCGGCCCCGGCAATCCGCTGTTCTATGACAATCCGCTGCAGCTCGTACGAGGCGAGGGCGTCTGGCTATATGACGTCGATGGCAGGCGCTACCTGGACTGCTACAACAACGTCCCCTGCGTTGGCCACTGCCATCCGCACGTCGTGGAGGCGATTTGCCGGCAATCCGGGCAACTGAATACACACACCCGTTACCTGCACGAGAACATTCTCGACTATGCGGAACGGTTGCTGGGCAAATTTGACGCGTCGCTGAACCGCCTGATGCTCGCCTGTACAGGCAGCGAAGCGAATGATCTTGCGCTCCGGCTGGCTCGATTCAATACGGGAGGCGAGGGTTTCATCTGTACGAACGCGACTTACCACGGCAATACAGCCGCTGTCGCCCAGCTCAGTTCGATCTTTACGCCGTTCGAGGGTCATGGCAGAAACATTCGAATGGTGCCCTGGCCCGATTCATATCGCGCATTGCGCGATCTCGCGGGTGACGCGTTGTCAGACGCCTACGCCGACACCGTGCGCGAGGCGATCGAATCCTTCTCGAAAGACGGAATCAAGTTCGCGGGCATGCTGGTGTGCCCGATCTTCGCCAATGAAGGCCTGCCGAACGTCCCGACCGCCTATATGGACAAGGCCATTGCTTACGTGCACAAGGCGGGCGGTCTTTACATAGCCGATGAGATCCAGTCGGGTTTCGGCCGAACCGGCCATTGGTGGGGCCACATGCGCAGTGGCGTGCTCCCGGACATTGTGACCTTAGGCAAGCCGATGGGTAACGGGCATCCGATTTCCGGTGTGGTGGCTCGCGGCGAGCTTATCGATAGGTTTCGCCGTAGTGAAATGTATTTCAACACGTTCGCCGGCAACCCCGTTTCCTGCGCCGCCGGCCTGGCGGTGCTCGATGTCATCGAACAGGAAAGCCTCGTGGAGAGCGCGGCGACCGTTGGCGAGTACGTGCTTCAGGGCTTCAGGAATCTCCAGTCGAAGCACGAAATCATCGGCGACGTGCGTGGCAGCGGACTTTTTTTCGGCATCGATCTGGTGACGAATCGCGCCACCAAGACGCCGGCGGCTGCCGAAACACGGCGGGTCGTGAATGGCATGCGGAATCGCGGAATCGTGATGGGCAATATTGGCGAGCACGGCAACGTGCTGAAACTGCGGCCGCCGTTGCCTTTCTCCACCGAGAACGCGGATCTGCTGACATCAACGCTGGACGATGTGCTTGGCAGCCTGCACGGATAGGGCGCGATGAGCGGATTTTTCCAGTTGAACCCCGAGCAGCGGGCCGCTCGGCTACTGGATGCGGGAAAGAGCGCTTTGCGACAGTGGGCGATAGCTGATGCCGAACTGGAGCTCATCAAGTATCGTGAAAACGCCGTGTTTCGTGTGCAGCACGACGGCCAGCTCTCGGCGCTTCGGGTACATCGCTGCGGCTACCATTCCGACTCGGAGCTTCGTTCGGAATTGCAATGGATGCGAGCCCTCGCCGATTCCGGTATTCAGGTTCCAGTCGCAAGACCCACCGTATCAGGCGAGCTGTTCATCACTTACGAGGCACCGGGGTTACCCGGGGCAGTGCAGATGGATCTGTTCGAGTGGATTTCCGGCGAGCAGCTGGGATCGGTAGAACAGGGTGTCACTGACGGCGGTGCGGTCGCGCACGTCTACCGCACGATTGGCGAACTGGCCGCGCGTGTTCACAATCAATCGTCCGCCTGGACACTGCCTGCCGGTTTTACCCGCCATTCGTGGGATGCCGAAGGATTGGCGGGCGATAAGCCTTTTTGGGGTCGGTTCTGGGAGCTGGATTCCGCCTCGCCGAGTCAACGCGAGCTGCTCACTCGCGCACGTGATCGCGTGTATCGTGATCTCGCTCGCCTGGATAAGTCCCGAGATACCTTCAGCATGATTCATGCGGATTTCTGCCCGGAGAATCTGCTTGTCGACGGCGAGCGGGTGCGTTTGATCGACTTTGACGATGCGGGTTTCGGTTGGCACTTGTTCGAACTGGCGACCGCCTTGTATTTCATCAGCGGCGAGCCGTATTTTGCAGAAGCCAAGGAAGCACTGTTAGAGGGTTATCGAACGCATCGGAAGCTGCCGGATCAGCGACTCGAGAGTTTTCAGCTGTTTCTGCTGGCGCGTGGCTTGACCTACGTGGGCTGGGTTCACACACGCCCGGAGACGGAAACTGCAAGAGAAATGACAATCATGCTGCTGGATGGCGCCTGTGAGTTGGCGGAGGACTATTTATCGGCCTGACACCAGGTAAGAGCACCGCAATGTAAACTCATCGCCGAGTTGCCCGGGATCGCTCACGGGCGCGGCTTCCGAATGGGTACGGCCTATGCGCTGACCCGGCAAGGGATTTTCAGGAAGCCGCGAAATCTCGCCCTCCCGCCGCGCGTCGGCGTGCCGGCGATCGAGTAGCCGGGGAAGCGTTGCAGAAAGCGCGAGATCGCGACGCTGCCTTCCAGCCGCGCCAGGTTCATGCCCGCGCATTGATGAATGCCGGAGCCAAATGCGAGATGCCGATTGGGCGAGCGCGTGATGTCCATTCGGTCCGGGTCTGGAAATCGTTCGGGGTCCCGGTTCGCGGCACCGATGCAGAGCGTGATCGACGTCTGAGCCTCAATTGCATGCCCGTCTATCGACACCGCTTGGGTGGTGATGCGATTGCCCAGTTGGTTAGAGCTTTCCAGGCGCAGCACCTCTTCAACCGCTGTCTTTATCAGGTCCGGTTGCACGAGCAAGGCGTCTTTCTGGTCCGGATTGTCGAAGAGTGCCACCAGGCCATTGCCGATCAGGTTGGTCGTAGTCTCATGTCCCGCGTTCAGGAGGAAGATGCAATTGTGGAGCAACTCTTTACTCGTAAGCTGTTCTCCACCGACTTCCCCGTTGATCAGGCGCGTCAGTACGTCGCGCTCCGGGTTGCCTGGTTTCACGCGTCGGTCCGCGATGAGACGTTCCAGACAAGTGGTGAATTCCTGAATGGCGTTGTTGCCGCGTGCAGCGGCCTCTGCGCTCACGACCGGTTCCAATGCCCCGAGTATGGCCAGCGACCACCTGCGCAACGGGCCGCGCTCCTCGTGCGGTACAGCCAGTAGATTGCCGATAATTTCCAGCGGTATGGCGCTCGCAAAGTCGTCTATGAGATCGACCTCGCCTTTCTCCGCCATTGCGGCCAGGAGTTTGTCCACGAGCGCTATGAGACCCGGTTGCATCTCCGCGATGGCTCGCGGAGTGAGTGCGCCATTGATCAACTTTCGGACGCGCGTATGCAGGGGCGGATCGTTGAATACGAGGCTGGTGGTGTGATGTTCGTAGAGGAGGGAATCGCCGTACTTGGGTTTGAATTCCACCCTCTTGTCCGAGCTGAAGAGCTTCGGATTCTTGTAGACGTATTCGACGTCCCGATAGCGCGTTAACAGATAGCCGCCATCGGGCAGGCGTTTGACGGGTTCATGTTGCCGAAGCGCAGCGTAATAAGGGTATGGATTCTCATAGAAGTCAGCGGATAAGCGCCGCAAGTCGAAGTCTCTCGCCAGCTGAGCGGGAGCCACGACATCAGGCGAAGGAGCAGGTGTGGACATCGAGGATCCGCTGGGCTAACGCGATACCCGGAAATCTTGCCCATTATGGCTGATGAATCCGGGAACCTGAATCAACTGGTGCGCATGGCATTGGTTTATGATGCCTGAAGCGCGTAAGGAGAAGTTTATGACGACAGTAAATCAATCGGTGGCAAATCTCGGCTCCGGCTTTCGCCAGATGTATATCAATGGCAAGTGGACAGATGCGAGCAGTGGAGAAACCTTTGACGTCATAAACCCCGCGACCGAGGCCTTGCTCAGCAAGATTGCATCAGGTACCGCGCAGGATGTGGACGCCGCGGTCAAAGCGGCCCGCGCCCAGTTCGATGGTGGCGAATGGTCGAAGATGCCGGGCGCGCAACGCGGGCGTCTGCTGAACCGGCTTGCCGACCTTCTGGAGCGCGACAAGGACTACTTCGCTCAGCTCGAGTCGGCCAATGTGGGCAAGCCGTTGTTCGAGCCGACGATGCTCGACATCCCGATGACGATCGATACCGTGCGCTATTACGCCGGCTGGGCCGACAAGATCGAGGGACGTACGATTCCGACCGCCGGCGCGTTCGGCAGGCCGGTGTTCAACTACACCGTCCGCGAGCCAGTGGGCGTCATCGCGGCCATAACGCCGTGGAACGCACCGACGATGATCGCTGCCTGGAAGTTTGCTCCGGCCCTGGCAGCGGGCTGCACGATGGTTATGAAGCCCTCGGAAGAGGCGCCGCTCTCGACGTTGCACATCGCCAGGCTGATGGAAGAAGCGGGAATACCCGCCGGGGTTTTCAACGTGGTCACCGGAATCGGTGAAGTCGCGGGGGCGGCTCTGGCACGCCATCCGGGTATCGACAAGATCAGCTTCACGGGCAGTCCTGAAGTCGGTCGTGAAATTCAGAGAGCCGCGGCCGACGGGTTCAAGCGTGTGACGCTCGAGCTGGGAGGCAAGACGCCGCACATCGTGCTGGCGGACGCTGAATTGCCAGCGGCGATCGCCGGTGTGGCCATGGGCCTGTTCGCCAACTCCGGACAGATCTGCGCCGCCGGTACTCGAATCTTCGTGCACCGTTCCAACTATGAAAAAGTGCTCGGCGGTCTCGCGGCAGCCGCTGCAGGCGTGAAGCAGGGCGACCCGTTCAACCCGGAAACCAACATGGGTGCACTGATCAGCCAGAAGCAAATGGATCGAGTCACGGGATACGTGAAGCTGGGCGTCGGGGAGGGTGCGAAGATTGTCGCGGGTGGCGATCGTCGGACCGGGAAAGGGTATTTTTTCCGCCCCACCATTCTTTCGGGTGTGAGCAACGAGATGCGGATCGCTCAGGAGGAGATCTTTGGCCCGGTCGGCGCGGTCATGGCATTTGACGACACGGAAGAGGCCGTGCGTCTTGCCAACGCCACGCGTTACGGTCTCTCCGCGTCGATCTGGACGCGCGATATCAACGCGGCCCACTTTCTCGCGTCAAGAGTGCGCGCCGGTACCGTGTGGATCAACGGTTGGGGCGCAATCGATCCGCGCCTGCCCTGGGGCGGATTCAAGACGAGCGGCATCGGGCGCGAGCTGGGCTGGCGCGGCCTGGACGCCTGTACCGAGGAAAAAGTGATTTCTGTCGTCATGTAGGGGGTTGTCGTTCCGTCACGGGCTGGTTCCGGTGGCGGCCGTGGGTGTCTGCTCGGCCTCGATCAGCTTGCTCAGCACCCGACGGAAATGCGCGAGCGGCGCATCGGCAATGATGGCCAGCATCTGGAAGCTGGGATCCTCCTCGAGCGTTTTCTGTTGCCTTTCGATGATCGCTTTATCCTCCATGAAGCCTTCGATGAGACTGTCGAGTAACGACCGCGAGATATTCGTGTCGTCTCCTTCGAAGTCGTTGAGGTAAGCCCAGAAAAAGTGCGTCGAGCGGCGCGTTTCCGGTGTCATGAACTGGCAGTTCCGATACTGCCTGGCGCCGGACAGGTTGCCTTTCTCCGCCCCGCTGCCTGCCGGTGCGAACATCGTTTCCATGTGGAAAATTCCCGGGATGTGCATGGTGGCGATGTTTCGGCGGTCAACCTTGTCGGTTTTGTTGCCGATGACCTTGCGGTGAAACGGCGGTGGGTCAATGTTCATGTGCCAGCGCTCGACTCTGAAGCCTCTCTCGAGTCGTTCGACAGCGGCGGGCTTGGTCACGAATGCATATTCCTCGGAGCCGCCCAGGGTTTTCGTGTGCACGAATGCCAGGTGCGCGAAATCGCTGAGGTTGTCGACGATCAATAGATAGTTGGCATCGTAATGCAGGTAAGCCGGGATGCCCTTCCAACGTGAATCGTGCAGATAGGGGAAATCGATGATCTGCACCGGATCAGCCTTGATCGGATCGCCCATCCAGATCCAGACGAGGTGGCCGCGTTCAACCACCGGGTAGCTACGCACCCGGAGTTTCGGCGGGATCATGTCCTGACCCGGAATCTGCACGCAGCGTCCTGAGGAGTCGAACTTGATCCCGTGGTACATGCAGCGCACCGAATCACCTTCCATGCGTCCCTTTGACAGCGCTGCCCCGCGATGCGGGCAGCGGTCATTCAGCGCAACGATCTTGCCGCTTTCGCCCTTGTAGAGCAGCACGTGGTCTTCCAGTAGAGTGCGTCGCAGGAGTTTGCCGTCGATCAGCTCATGATCCCAGGCGGCGACGTACCAGCAATTTCTGAGAAACATCAGTGCACCTTTACAGCCGACGGGGCGACCGACCGCGGCGAGTTCATGGATTGGTGGGGCACGAGCTGCGGGTAATAGTACGCGGTAACACGCATTCGGCCCAGCATCTTGCTCGAGACACTCCGAACAGGAGGGAACACAGCATGATCACCAAACCCAAGCTGCCGGAGATCGGTCAGTGGTACACGCATCGCGATGAGGGTGAGGTATTTCAGGTCGCCGGTTACGACGATCGATCGCAAACGATCGAGATCCAGTCCTTCGACGGCGACATTCGCGCCCAGGTACCGTTCGACCTCGTGCGCCAGGCGGTCGCAAGCTTTTCCGCGGTCACGCCACGCGTGCCGAAACCGGCGAATATCGCTGTGGTATTCGTTGAGTCGATGCGGACGTGCAAAGCCTTGCCGGCGCCGAGCGCGACGACGTCGCGGATACTGCAAGAATCCTCCGGCAACCCGAGCCGCTCGCGCAGCACGGCGAGTTCGCGTTGGGCAATCTGAAGCACGAGCGTGGTGCTGCCGGCTGTGCCCACGCTTGCCACCGGGCGGCATGTAGTTGACATCTAAATAATAGAGATATAAAAGTCTAGCGCATGAAGCGAATCGTCTGCGTTGGTGGGGGTCCCGCGGGGCTCTATTCGGCCATACTCTTCAAGCGGTCCCTGCCGCAGGCGCGGGTCGAGGTCATCGAGCGCAATCGACCCGACGATACCTTCGGCTGGGGCGTCGTGTTCTCCGACAGGACCATGGAGGGATTTCGCGAAATCGATCGGGAATCGCATGATGCAATCACCGGCAGCTTCTACCGCTGGGATGACATCGACGTGCACTTTCGTGGCGCGACTCTGCGCTCCGGCGGGCACGGGTTCTGCGGCATTGAGCGCAAGAGGTTGCTGCACATCCTGCAGGAGCGAGCCGACGCGCTCGGTGTGCAGCAGCGATTCGAGTGCGAGGTGAATTCGGAAGAGCCTTATCGGGATGCGGAGCTGATCATCGCCGCCGACGGCGTGAACAGCAGGACGCGGCAGCAGCACGCGGCCGTGTTTCGCCCGAACATCGACGTGCGCAAGTGCCGTTTCATCTGGCTCGGCACGACTCAGCAATTTCCGGCCTTCACCTTCGCGTTCGAACCGACCGAGCACGGCTGGTTCCAGATCCACGCGTATCAGTTCAGCAAAGAACTCTCAACCGTCATCGTCGAGACGCGCGAGGAGACCTGGAAGGCGCTCGGGCTCGACCGATACAGCACGGAGCAGTCAATCGAGTTCTGCGAACAGTTGTTCGCGAAGTACCTGGGCGGGCACCGGCTCTTGAGCAATGCCCGGCACCTCCGCGGATCGGCGTGGCTTAACTTCAATCGCGTCCTGTGCGAGCGCTGGCATCATGGAAACATCGTGCTGATCGGCGATGCCGCTCACACCGCCCATTTCGGCATTGGATCAGGGACGAAGCTCGCGATGGAAGACGCCGTATCGCTCGTGCGTCACGTCGCCACTGTGCGCGATGTGCCAGCGGGTCTTGCGAGCTATCAGGCGGAGCGATCGCTCGAGGCGCTGAAGCTGCAGAGCGCCGCACGCAATCGGATGGAGTGGTTCGAAAACGTTGCGCGCTACACGCACCTCGAGCCCTGGCAGTTCGCCTACAGTCTGCTGACCGGGAGCCAGCGCATCGGGCACGAGAATCTGCGTCTGCGAGATCCGACGTACGTGAAGCAGGTCGAGACCG
>DATBVX010000091.1:0-4689 GCA_036515135.1 Steroidobacteraceae bacterium | reverse complement strand
TCGACGGTTCCTGGGGCCCGGTTGTGGTGGCGCATGTCACGCATGAGTTTTCTCTCTCAATTCAGGTCGACAGGTATTCGTCTGCCAGCTGGCAGGCGGCATCCAGTAGCATGGGCGTCAATTCTCTTGCGGTTTCCGTCTCCGGGCGTGTATGAACCCAACCCACGTAGGTCAGGCCACGCGCCAGCAGAAACAGCTGAAAACTCTCGAGTAGCTCATCCGGCAGCTTCCGATGCGTTCGATACCCCTCTATGAGTGCTTGTTTGGCTTCCGCAAAATACGGCTGGCCGCTGATGAAATACACGGCGGTGGCCAGTTCGAACACGTGCCAACCGAAACCCGCATCATCAAAGTCGATCAAGCGCACCCGCTCGCCATCGACAAGCAGATTCTCCGGGCAGAAATCCGCATGAATCATGCTGTAGGTTTCTGCGGACTTATCCAGGCGAGCGAGATCGCGATACACGCGATCCCGTCCGCGGATAAGAAGGCCGCGTTGATGCGTGGAGGCCGACTCCAGCTCCCAGAACCGACCCCAACAAGGCTTGTCGCCCGCCAATCCTGCTGCATCCCACGAATGGCGAGTAAATCCGGCAGGCGGTGTCCAGGCGGACGATTGGTTGTGAACACGCGCGGCCAGTTCGCCAATCGTGCGATAGACGTGCACAACCGCACCGCCGTCAGTGACACCCTGTTCTACCGATCCCAGCTGTTCGCCGGAAATCCACTCGAACAGGTCCATCTGCACTGCCCCGGGTAATCCGGGCCCGTCGTAAGTGATGAACAGCTCCCCTGATACGGTTGGTCTTACGACTGGAACCTGAATACTGGAATCGGCGAGCGCTCGCATCCATTGCAATTCCGAACGAAGCTCCGAGTCGGAATGGTAACCGCAGCGATGTACGCGGAGCGCCGAGAGCTGGCCGTCGTGCTGCACCCGAAACACGGCATTTTCACGATACTTGATGAGTTCCAGTTCGGCATCAGCTATCGCCCACTGTCGCAGCGCGCTCTTTCCTGCATCCAGTAGCCGAGCAGCCTGCTGATCGGGGCGCAATTGGAAAAATCCGCTCATCGCGCCTTATCCGTGCAGACTGCCAAGCACATCGTCCAGGGTTGACATCAGCAGATCTGCGTTCTCGGCGGAGAAAGGCAAGGGAGGCCGCAGTTTCAGCACGTTGCCGTGTTCGCCGATATTTCCCATCAGGATTCCCCTGTCCCGCATGCGGTTCACGACCTGCCTCGTTTCGGCAACCGCCGGCGTCTTGGCAGCGCGATTCGTCACCAGATCGATACCAAAAAAAAGCCCGCTACCCCGCACGTCGCCGATGATTTCGTGCTTTGACTGGAGATTCCTGAAACCCTGCAGCACGTACTCGCCAACAGTCGCCGCGTTCTCCACCAGGTTTTCCTGCTCGATGACATCGAGCACCGCCAGGCCCGCAGCGCAGGAAACGGGGTTGCCGGCAAACGTGTTGAAATACATTTCACTGCGGCGAAACCGCTCGATGAGCTCGCCGCGGGCCACCACACCGGAAATCGGGTGGCCGTTACCCATCGGCTTGCCCAAGGTCACGATGTCCGGGATGACGCCGCTCTGCGTGTGGCCCCACCACTGCCCGGTACGGCCAAAACCGGCCTGGACTTCGTCGGCCACGTACAGACCACCGGCCGCCCGCACGTGTGCAATCGCCTTCTCCATGTAGCCCGGCGGGACGTTCGGCAGGCCTTCATTGGCAAAGATCGGACACACCAGCATGCCCGCAAACTTGATTCCATCTTTCGAGAAGGATTCGATCGCCTCGCGCACAGTGTCGGCGTAGGCGTCTGACAACACGTCACCCGCGAGATCGCGCAATGCGCGATATGAATCGGGCCAGGGCACCATTCGAATGTTTCTTCCATAGCCCTCGAACGGAGCAAAAATCGAATTGAGCTGGGTGACAGCAGCTGTATTGCCGTGGTACGTCGCGTTCGTACAGATAAAACCCGCGCCTCCCGAATTGAATCGAGCCAGGCGGAGCGCAAGATCATTCGCTTCGCTACCCGTACAGGCCAGCATCAGGCGGTTCAGCGACGCATCAAATTTGCCCAGCAATCGCTCCGCATAGTCGAGAATGTTTTCGTGCAGATAACGCGTGTGTGTATTCAGTTGCCCGGACTGCCGGCAGATCGCCTCGACAACGTGCGGATGACAATGGCCAACGCAGGGGACGTTGTTGTAACAGTCCAGGTAGCGCCGGCCATCGGCGTCATATAACCAGACGCCTGCGCCTCGGACGAGATGCAGCGGATTGTCATAGAACAGCGGGTTTCCGGGGCCGAGCAGCTTCTCGCGTCGTTCAAGGAGCGATGCAATGCTCATGCTCGATCCACTCCCGGGTCATCTAGGAAGATCCGGTCAATTCCTTGACGCCGGCCAGTCCTTCCAGGAAGACAGGGCTCTCCGGCAATGTGGAACCGCCGTCGACACAAATGGTCTGCCCGGTAATATAGCGTGCTTCGTCACTCGCAAGGTACAACATGGCGTAGGCAATATCCTCCGGACTGCCGATGTAGCCCAACGGTATGTATTTCGCCATTTCCGCCATGCCCTGCTCATCGGCCAGGAGCTCCATCGCCGAGGTGCGTATGTACCCGGGTTCGACACCGTTCACCGTAATGTTTTCCCGTGCGAGCTCGATTGCGGCCGTCCTGATGAACGCATTCATGCCGCCTTTCGAGGCCGCGTAATATGCTGTCCCCGGCATGGCAACGCGAGGTCCCGTCACCGAAGAGGTGAACAGCAGGCGCCCCCCACCCCGCTTTCGGAAATGGGGAATGCAGGCTTTGGAAAAACGAAAACAGGCTTTCAGGTTGATCGACAACACCGTATCAAGGTCCGCCTCTGAATAGGCCTCTACCGCACCGCCCAGGAAAGAAGCCGCATTGTGGACGAGGATGTCGACGCCGCCCCAATTGTCCACTGTATGGTTTACGACCGCCTCGACATTTGCCAGTTCGCCAATATCAACTGCTATCAGTTCCGCAACGCCACCGGCGGCCCGGACCTGACTTACGGTTTCTGCGCCGCTCTTTGACGTGCGAGTGGCGACCATCACTTTTGCGCCGGCCTTGCCGAAGACTCTCGCGATACCGGCACCGATGCCTTTGCCGGAGCCTGTAACGATCGCGACCTTTCCGCTCAGGTTTCCAAACATCTCCTAGCTCTCGAGCGATGGAACTGCAGCGCCAAGGGATTTCGCCTGCGCTTGGACCGCCGGCAAGACCAGCAGGAGACTCAGCACGAACAGCCCGGCGCCGAGCAAGTTGACATTTACGTAGTCGCCGTGACCGATGACGCTCGCCGCCAGACCGGGCCCGACCGCCAGGCCGACCATCTGCATCGCAACCGCATAGACGACGACCCGCCCGCGCCGGTCGAAACTTGCCATCGCCGCCAGCAGGAACGGATGGGTCAGGTTCCAGGCAAAGTTGTATACGGTCACCGCCAGCGCGAATACCAAGAACTCGAACCGGCCGACCAGGAAATAGAGGCACGACGCACCGCTCAGTATCCCGAGGCTCAGCGGCAGGGATCGGCCGTATCGATTGCCCAGCAGCGCTGCGAGCAATGCTCCGGCAATGCCGGCAAACTGTGAGATCGTAAGGCCGTTGGCGACCAGCTGCTCGGTCAGACCGCCGGCCACACCGATCAGGAACAGATACGCCCAGACAACACCTTGCGCGATGAAATACGCCAGCATGGCGAGCAGCGCGAGCCCCTTGAGCCCGCCTGACAGGTTCACCGCATCCTTTTCGACCTGTACGACGTTTTCCCCGGTGACAGGCAGGTGGCGCAGGAACGGCAGCGCGGCGAGCGGGAACAGTGCGAAGAACCACAGCACGCCGTTCATGCCGGCAAGGGCATATACGCCCGGCATCAGGAAGAGCGCGATAGCGCCGTACACCAGGACCCACATGATCAGGAAACCGAAATTCCGTTCCGGCTTTTCCGTCAGCCCGATCGCGGCGAAGCTCAGCGAGATGAGCCCGCCAGCCCCCAGGCCGGCCAGCACACGCAATGAAACGAACACATTCAGGTCTTCGGCAAGCGTGCACAGCGCATTTGCCAGCGCCATGACCAGCGAAGATGCCGCGATCACAACACGCCAGTTGACCCGATGAGCGATGAAGGTCAGCAGGATCGTGGTGGCGGCGATGCCAAACATTTCAGCCGATGCCGCGTAACCCGCGCCCTTATCATCGAAGCCGACGTACTCGACCAGTCCCTGCACGAACCCGGGCTGCACGATGAATACTTCAGGTCCGATGACACCCACGAGTATTGACGCGGCGAGAGTATGCCGGGAATTGACGTCAATCGCCTGGTTGTTTCCGAAGATGAGTGACAGCATTTGATGTCAGCCCGGTCGTCCGGCGGCAACACCGCCGGACGACGGCTGAACTTCATCGCAGGTTGTACTGGAACGAAACCCCCGCCCAGCGCGGCGCGCCATAGGCCTGCTGGTTGAAGCCGAACAAGCCGGTGAAATCGAAGGTGTAACTCAGGTATTCCTCATCCGTGATGTTGTTCACGAAGGCCGCGAGTTCCCAGCGCTCATCGCCGGATGCGTAGGACACACGGAGGTTGCCGATCGTGTAGCCGTCCTCCAGGGACACCGGGGAGTTCTGGATGTCGAAAAAGAG
>DATBVX010000090.1:0-2440 GCA_036515135.1 Steroidobacteraceae bacterium | reverse complement strand
CCGAGTTGCGCAAGCGCGATCCGTTACTCGATCCGAGGGTGCAGATCGTGATCAACGATGCGCGTGGCGCGCTGGCGCTGACGAGCAAGAAGTATGACGCGATCGTCTCACAACCCTCGCACCCATGGACGGCGGGTGCGTCGCACCTCTATACGCGCGAGTTCATGCAGCAGGCCCGCGGCCACTTGCGTGGTGGCGGTGTCTTCGTGCAGTGGATGAATGTCAGCTTTCTCGATGAAGATTTGCTGCGATCGCTTGCCGCAACCCTGCTCGACGTGTTCGAGAACGTCCGGCTGTATCGACCCGATCCCAGCACTCTTGTATTCCTGGGATCAGAAAGCCCACTGGAACTCGAGGATGAGGTTACGCGCACCGGCACACCGCTCGTGCTGTCGCCCCGTCACTACGCCCGCTTCGGCGTTCACGCGCCCGAAGATATCGTCGTCGCCCTGGCTGCCGATCAGGTTGGCCTCGAAGCGCTTGCGCGTGGTGCGCCGTTGATCACCGACGACATGAATCGCATGGCAACGGACAATGTCTACGATCGTGGCCTCGGCCTGGATGCGGCGAAGTTGAGCCGGCTCCTCGACGCTTACGACCCGCTGCAGCGTCCGAACAGTTTCATCTATTCCAGGCTTGCGAGCCGCTTGTCATTTGCCTATATGGCGCGACGCATGGCTCTGTTCACCGCGATCGATGCGACCATGCCCAAGCGAATCGCCCGCATGGCACAGTTGCTCGGAGATCCTTCGATGTCCGCCTATGTGCAAGGCATCGCGATCGCCAGTGGGGGAGATACTCGGGCGGCGCAACGCTTGTTCCGCGAGTCCCTGGCACTTGATCCGCGCAACGAGGCCGCACGCTACGAGCTGATTCGGCCGTCGCTTGCGGCGCTTGCGCAAGGGCGCGCGCCAGCCGACATCGCCGCCGAAGCATCCCAACTGCAAGGTCCACCGGCGGCGGTAATCCAGGCCGGCAGACACGCAGTCGCAGGGGAATGGGCCAAGCTTCCGACTCTCGACGGCGAATTGGCGGCAGCACGCTACACGGATCCGTGGTACGTCGAGTGCGTCCAGATGCGCGTCGATTGGCGCACTCGCGTTTCGACCCCCGAGCACCGCGCGCGACTCGGACGAGAAGCTCTCGGCCTCATCGAAGAGATCATCGTTTCGCAACCCAATGCATCGATGTATGCGCTGCGAGCACGCAGTGCCATTGCCGCCGATCGCCCCGACGTATTGCTGGAGTCCATCTACGGTTATGCGCAAAGCAGTCTCAACAGCATCGGCCGGCTGAATGACAGCGAGGTACCGGTGCTGAGCAGTACGCTCGACACCTTGCTCAAGGCGATTGACGAAATGGGTAACGACGCCCGCGTGCGTCCGCAACGTGTTCAGGAAGTTCGAAACAAGATCGTAGCCGCCAGAGATCAGCTCCGATAGGGTCAAGTCTTGCAATCACACATTTCTCAACAGACGCGCCGGATTCCGCCTACCTGATTCAACGCCCGCGACACGATAATGCGGCGGTAGGATCACGCGTTCACGGCACAGTAAGAGGACACACGGAGGTGTCGTTTGGCCCGTCCCTTGCGAATCGAGTTTGCAGACGCCCTCTACCACGTCACTGCTCGAGGCAATCAGCGCTCGCAGATCTTTCTCGACGATACAGACCGCTGTGAGTGGCTTAAAACGGTTACGCAGATCGCCGACCGATTCCGCTGGCGCATCTACGCCTACTGCCAGATGGGCAATCACTTCCATCTGCTGGTGCAAACCCCCCAACCGAATCTTGCGCGCTGCATGCGCCATCTTAATGGCGTCTACACTCAGCGCTTCAATCGACGCCACTCCCGATGCGGCCATGTGCTCCAGGGGCGCTACCAGGCGGTCATCGTCGATGCGGAGAGTTATCTTCTCGAAGTTGCTCGGTACGTCCTGCTCAATCCCGTCCGTGCTGGCCTCGTTCGGCACGCCTTGGACTGGCAATGGAGCAGTTATCGTGCCACGGTCGGGAAGACAGCAGCTCCAGGTTGGCTGGCGACTTCACACCTGCTGCGCCGTTTCTCCAGCAATGGGGTCGCGGCGATTCGCGGATTTCGACGCTTCGTCGATGCGGGCCTGTCAGCCAGCTCGCCGTGGCAGGGGTTGCGTCAGGAAATCTATCTCGGCGATGAGCAATTCATTGAGCGCGCCCAGGCTCGCATGGCAGAAGCGAGACGTTGCGACATCGAAATTCCGCGACCGCAGCGCTCGGAAGTACCATCGACGTTGGATGGCCTGTTCGCTCGTGCAGACGGCGTCCCCTCCGCCGTAATCGCCACCTACCGGTCCGGGCAGTTCACGATGCGCCAGATCGCCGATCATCTCGGCGTGCACTACTCCACCATCAGCCGGCTCCTTGCCCGCAGTGAAATGCTGGATTGCAAGACCTGACCCCT
>DATBVX010000089.1:0-2681 GCA_036515135.1 Steroidobacteraceae bacterium | reverse complement strand
TCACCGATTGCGTGAGCTAAGGCCATCTCGGCCACTTCCCGAGGCGTATTGGTCGTTTCCGCAGTCCAATCGCGGAACGTCGAGCGAAAGCCCATGAACGGTGTAAGCGCTCAATAAACCCCGTACTTCCGTTGTCGCCGTCATCGTGACAGCGTACGCGGAGGTTATCGAGGGGTGTCGAGCTCGGCCCTGACGTTCCAGGGCAGCAAGGCTTCGAAGTCTTCGACCGCGCCGGCCGCAGGCAGGTGGGTGAAGAGATGCGTCAAGTAGCCATGCGGCTCGATGCCGTTGGCACGTGCGGTCTCCACGAGCGAATACAAGTTTGCACTCGCCGTTGCACCGGCCGTCGTGTCGCTGAACAACCAGGCTTTGCGACCGACGACGAACGGTCGAATCGCGTTCTCGCAACGGTTGTTGTCGAGCGGCACGGCCGGATACGTCAGGAAGACGCAGAGCTTCGGCCATTGTCTGAGCGTATAGTGCACGGCCTTGCCGAGCGCGCTCTGCGGCAGCACTTGCGCCGCGAGCGCCTCGAGCCAGGCGTGAAAGCTCGCCATGATCGGCGCCGAGCGTGCGGTGCGGACCGCCAGCCGCTCTTCGGCCTCGGCCGTCTTGATCGTGCGCTCGATCCGATAGAGCTCACCCAGATAATCGAGCGCGCTGCGGGCATGACTGTCGGCGCCGACCGCCGTTTGCACCTTGCGCGCGTCCTCGAAGCGCCGGCGCACGTGCGCCAGACACCCCGCATGCACGAGCGACTGCGCTTGGACGACGGCGTCGTACGGCTCATAGCCGTCGGTCAGCAGGATGCCCTCGAAACCTGCGAGCAAGCGCTTCGGCACCTGCCCGCCGCGCGAGGGATCGTAGTCAAACAGCACCATCCGGCGACCGGGCGGGCCGGCCGCCCGCACCCACATCCAGTGATCGGTGCTCGGCGCCTTGGCGCTTTTCAACACCTGCACCGTCGTCTCATCCATGTGCACGAGCGCAGCGTCCAGCAGGTGATCGTTCAACAGGTTGACGAGCGGCACCACGCGGGTCCGGCCGAGCTCGATCATCCAGCGCGCCATCGTGGCGCGCGGCAACTCGATCCCGAGCCGAGCGAACTGCCGCTCCTGACGGTGCAGCGGCAAGCCGTCGACGTACTTCGCGGTCGTGATATGGGCGAGAAGTCCCGGGCTCGCCTTGCTCTTGGGCAGGAGCTGCGCCGGTACCACTGCCACCTTCACACCCTGCCGGCAGCCGGGACAGGCGTACTTCAAGCGTACGTGGCGAATGACCCGCAGCTTCGCCGGCACATAGTCAAGCTGCTCGGCCGTCTCCTCGCCGATGCGCATCAAGGTCGTGCCGTCGTGCGGACAGGTCTTCTCGCCGTCCGGCAGATCGTGAATCACCTCGATGCGCGGGAGCTCCGCCGGAATCGGCTTGCGGCCGCGCTTCTTGCGCTCGTGCGCCGGGATCGTCAGCGTTTCCGCAGCGGTGTCCGCCGCAGGGGTGAGCGCTTCGGCTTCGTTGAAAATTAAGCGGGCCTGATCGGGCGCGATGTCCTCGGCGCTGCGCTTCTCCGAGGAGCGTCCGAACAGCTGCTGCTTCAGCCAGCGGTTCTCTTCTTCGAGCAACGCCACACGGACGCTGAGTCGCGCAATCTCATCCGGGGCGTGTTCAACTTGCGCAGCGAGTGATGGCACGCGCGCATTGTACGAAAATCATTAGCTCGCGCAAGCAAAATGTAGCGTCTGGTGCGGCTTCATCCGCCACACGTCGTAACCATCAAGCAACCAGCTCAACTGCTCGCCCGTCAGCGTCACCACCGTCTCGTTCGAACGCACAGGCCACGGAAACTTCTCCCGCTCCAGCCGCTTGTACCAGACGATGAATCCCGTGCGATCCCAGACCAGCATCTTCAGCTTGTCGCGCCGACGGTTCGTGAAGATATACAGCGCGCCCGAGAAAGGGTTCGCCTGCATCGCCCCTTCGACCAACGCCGCCAAGCCGTCCATCTGCTTGCGCATATCAATGGGCGCTCGGTGCAAATACACCCGAGCCAGGCTCCGATCAGGCCGCAGCATCGCCGTGCTCTCCACCGACCAGCGCCAGCAACCACTGCGGGTCCGGCAGCCCCTCGCACTCGAGCTCCCAACCGCTGCCATGGCGCAACCGGCATGCCGGCTTCATCCCGGCGACCGCCTCGATCCGCACCGGCACGAAGGCCTCGCCATCGACCTTCCTCGCAGCAGGCTCCGGACGACGCAAAAACCCACGCCTCAACAGCTGCGACTTCGCGTTGTACAACGCCCCGATCGAGATCCGCCGTGACTTCGCATAGCTCGTCATCGGCGCGCCGCTCGCCAGCGCACGACGCACGTGCTCGAGCCAGTACCGTTGCCGCTTCGTCAACTCCGCCATCACCATGACCCCACGTCATCCAACCAGGAGCGAAGCTTGCCGAGCTCGACGTCCGTACGGAAGAATGCGGTTCATTGAGCGCTTACGGACATACAGCTGAGCCGCCGTGAACGCGAGCGCACACACGGCGATTACTTCTGCGACGTGGTTGCCTAGCCACTCAAACATAGTGAGCTCCCTGCTGTCCTGCGGCGAATACTACGAGACCTCTTGGTGCTCGTCCCATGCACGAGACTCTCACGCCCTTGTCGCGGTCAGCGAAACCGTTCCGCCAA
>DATBVX010000088.1:0-3180 GCA_036515135.1 Steroidobacteraceae bacterium | reverse complement strand
CTATTTGCCGCGACACGGCCCAGCGAAAGCGCGCGTTGGCCGCTGCGCGAATTCCAATTGGAGCGCGAGGTGCGCGACGATCACGGCGCCGGCTTCCTGGCGAGCCCCAGTTCGGCGAGTACGGAGCTCATGGCGGAATAGTCGCCCTCGAGATCCTTGCGAAACTGCCCGCTCGCCGCGAAATCGTCGAACCACCAACTCCTACATCCGTTGTCGCAAGTGACGAAGCTAAGCCAGTCGCCGCGTCATTGCATTACCGGATCCTCAGCAGTTTCGCTGCGGTTTCACCCAGGATCGCGATGCGCTCGTCGTCGGTGAGGCTCGGCGTGTTGAGGATGTGATCCACCGCCTTGTCCTCCCACGGATAGGGATAGTCGGTGCCGAGCATGATCTGGCTCGATCCCACGTTCGCGGCGAGATGCCGCAGCGCTTCGGGCGTGAAAATGAGCGCATCGTAATAGAGCTGCTTCAGGTACTCGGTCGGCCTTTTCTTTAGCGTGCGGTTGCAGCGGTGCGGGAACGTGAGGCAGCCGTGGTCGGAGCGGTCCATGTAGGACGCGAGGTAGCCGCCGCCGTGCGCGGAGCAGATCTTCAGCCCCGGGAACATGTCGAGCGTCCCCTCGAAGATCAGATGCGAGAGCGCGATCGTCGTGTCGAGCGGGTTGCCGATCACGTTGTCGAGGACGCCGTTGCCTTTCAGGCGCCGCGCGAGATCGGGCGTGCCCTGCGGGTGCAGGAAGATGAGAATATCGAGCTCCTCGCACTTCCTCCAGAACGGGTGAAATTTCGGGTCGGCGAATTCGTCCTCGCCGACGCTCGCGCCGACCGCGGCGCCGCGCAAACCGAGCTTCTTCACCGCGTGCTCGAGCTGCTGGGCGGCGAGCTCTGGAAACTGGAGCGCGACCGAGGCGAACGCGACGAAGCGGTCGGGATTGCGCGCGCAGATCTCGACCAGCGCTTCATTGTTGAGCCGCACGACTTCCGCGGCGGTATCGCGATCGGCCCCATACCAGAAGGGATTGATGCTGAGCGCCTCCATGTCGATACCCTGTGCGTCCATGTCGCGGAGCCGCGTAGTCGCATCCTCCATCACGATGCCGCCCGTATGGTGCTTGTGGGCGTCCTGGCCGAGAAGCTTCGTCGCTGCGGGGATGAGACAGTGCGCGTGCACGTCGATGGTTTTCACGCGGCGGCCCTTGACGACGACTTCGCGGCGCCTGGCCGCGGGCTGCGCCGCGCCCGAGCCTGATTGCGCCGCCGCGGCAAGGCGCGGCTCCTGCGCGGCCATCAGCTCGCAGCTCGTGAAGACAATCGCGGGATCCACCGCGTGCGGATGGGTTGCGTTTTGCGTGTTCACCGCTTGCTCCCTCGTTGGTTGGGTGCGTTACTATACCGCGCGACGTGAATACATCGTGGCTGATTGCATGGTTCGGCAGGCGCGGCATCTATTACGGCTGCGAATTAAAGGGGCCAGGTTCAATTTTTCGTGGTGGAAGATTACAGGCGCCGGAATGATCGAGCCTGGCCCTCTTGGTCAGGGTGCGCGTAGCACTGGTGTGCTACACTAGGCCCCTTCGTTGCAGGAGTGTTCCATGTCCACGACGACTATCCGTCTTCCAAAGGAGCTGAAGGACAAGGTTGCCCGTGCCGCAGAGCGTGCAGGCAAGACGCCACACGGTTTCATCGTGGAAGCGATCGCTGAGAAGACCGAGTTCGAAGAACGCCGAGCCGCCTTCATCGAAACCGCGGAGAAGCGCTTTGCGGGCATAGCAGCTTCAGGAAAGACCGTTGCATGGTCGGAAATGCGCCAGTACCTGGAGCGCCGGATTGCGGGGAGCGCACCTACCCGTCCCAAACCTCGCCGTCTCGCGCGATAAGCATGGCGCGAATCGAACTTGCTCCGGAATTGACGGACGACTTCGATCGCATCCTCGATCATCTCCTCGGGCACGAAGTAGCAGATGCGGCCTCACGTGTAGGGGACGTCATTCGCGCAATCGACGTCCTCGAACAGAACCCGTTGATAGGCCGGCCGGTCAAAGCGGATCTCAGGGAGCTGGTGATCGGACATGGCGCTCGCGGCTACGTAGCGCTGTATTGCTACGTGGAGGAGGTGGACACCGTGTTTGTCCTGGCCATTCGCGGTCAGAAGGAATCAGGATACGAGCGCGAGCTCCCTTGAAAGTCGTCGCTTGGGCATGCCAACTGAAGAATGAAGAACTTTCAGTGTGGTTCCGTGTGATTCCGTCGCCGCAGTAGACGTAATCGGCGTCCATCGGCGGTTCAACGCGCCTGATTGGAGCACCGACAGAACGTGAACACATCGCGGCTGATTGCATGGTTCGGCAGGCGCGGCATCTATTACGGCTGGGTCATCGTCGCCGTGATGTTCGTGACGCTCTTCATTTCCCTCGGATTCCGCTTCGCTTTCGGCGTTTTCTATTCCGCGATCCTTGACGAAACCGGCTGGTCGCGCGCGGACACGGCGGGCGTGGTGTCCGCCTCCATGATCGTCTATGCCTGCACGGCGGCCCTGAGCGGCTACCTGTTCGACCGCCTGGGCGCGCGCGTGCTCTTTCCCCTCGGCGCGCTCTGCATGGGCGCGGGGCTGATGCTCTGCTCGACGAGCGAGACCCTGGCCGGCTTGACCCTCTCCTACGGCATCTTCCTGGGATTCAGCTTCGCGACACTAGGATTCATTCCGCACATGGCCATCGTTCCCCGCTGGTTCGCCCGGCGGCGGGGGCTCGCCTCGGCAGCATCGCTCGCCGGCGTGGGCCTGGGCTCCCTCGGAGTCGCGACCCTGAGCGCGGAATTGATCCTGCACATCGGGTGGCGGGAGACGATGTGGTGGTTCGGCATTGGCGCGATGGCGGTGCTGATCCCCCTCAACCTCCTGTTCCATCGCCATTCCGCCGAGCGCGTTGGCCTGGTGCCCGATGGCCCGTCCGTGCGACCTGCCGCGCGAACGACGCCTGTCAAGGCCGGCGCGACCATCGGAGATGCAGTACGTACCCCCGCCTTCTGGCTGCTGGCCCTCTCCGTCACCATGACCGGCCTGTGCACCATGATCATCGTTGTGCACCAGACGCGGTTTCTGGTGGACATGGGATACAGCCTGCCGCTGGCGTCGTTGATCTTCGGCATGCTCGGTGTGATGCGCGCCACCGGCGGCCTGAT
>DATBVX010000087.1:0-8036 GCA_036515135.1 Steroidobacteraceae bacterium | reverse complement strand
GAAGAAGCTCATCGCGTACTCATCGATCGCGCACATGGGCTTCGTTACGCTCGGCTGCTTCATCGCGTTCGACATTTCGACCAATACGGGAGTGCTGAAGGGCGCAGCAATGGGTGTCGATGGCGCGATGGTGCAGATGATTTCGCACGGATTGATCTCGGGAGCGTTGTTCCTCTGCGTCGGCGTCATGTACGACCGGGTGCACAGCCGCGAGATCAGCGCCTACGGCGGTGTCATCAACACCATGCCGAAGTTCGCGGCTCTCATGGTGCTGTTTGCCCTCGCGAACTCGGGCTTGCCGGGCACGTCGGGATTCGTCGGCGAATTCCTCGTGATCATCGCAAGCTTTCACGCGAACTTCTGGTACGCGCTGCTCGCCGGCACGACGCTGGTCCTCGGCGCGGCTTACACGCTGTGGCTCGTCAAGCGCGTCATCTTCGGGCCCGTCACCAACGACAACGTGGCGGCACTCAAGGATCTCAACGGGCGCGAGTTCCTCGTGCTCGGCATACTGGCGCTCGCGGTGCTTGCATTGGGAGTGTGGCCTGCGCCGTTGCTCGACAGCATGCAGGGTACTGTGCAGCACCTCGTTGAGCAGATCACGCAATCAAAGCTTGCGCCCTGAGTCATTCACAGAATGGATCTTCAAGCTCTCAACCTGACTCCCGCATACGCCGAGATGTTCGTGCTCGGTGCGGCGTGCATCATTCTCTTGATCGATGTCTTCCTGCGCGACGAGCAGCGCTGGCTGACCGCGACGCTGACTTTCGCGGCGCTCGCAGGCGCGGCCGCCATCACGACCTACGTCTCCGGCGTCAATAGCCGCGTGACGACTCTGGGGGACATGTACGTCGCCGACCCGATGGGCGACGTGCTCAAGCTCTTCACGTACCTGATTGTCGGCGTGTCGTTGCTGTATTCGCGGGAGTATCTGGCGCGTCGCGGCCTGTTCCGCGGTGAGTACTACGTGCTGGTCCTGTTCGCGATGCTGGGCATCATGGTGATCATCTCCGCGAACAGCCTGCTCACCATCTATCTGGGCATCGAGCTGCTGGCGTTGTCGCTCTACGCGCTGGTCGCATTCGATCGCGAATCGGGCATTGCCGCGGAATCGGCGATGAAGTACTTCGTGCTGGGCGCGATCGCGTCGGGCACATTGCTGTACGGCATCTCGATCATCTACGGCGTCACCGGGACGTTTCAGCTCGATGATCTCGCATTGGCGCTGACCGATGAGTCTGCACAGAACGTGGGCCTGCTGTTCGGCCTCGCGTTTCTCGTGGTCGGCATCGCGTTCAAGTTCGGCGCGGTACCGTTCCACATGTGGATCCCCGACGTGTATCACGGGGCGCCGACGTCGGTGACGCTCTTTATCGGTTCGGCGCCGAAGATCGCCTCGTTCGCGCTCGCCATCCGCGTCCTTGCCGAGGGACTCGGCGCGACCGGGGCCGCGTGGTCCGACATGCTCACAGTGCTTGCAGTGCTGTCGATGGGCCTGGGCAACGTCGTCGCCATCGCGCAGACCAATCTCAAGCGAATGCTGGCGTACTCCACCATCTCGCACGTCGGCTTCATCCTGCTCGGCATTCTCGCCGGCACACCGCAGGGCTATCAGGCCGCGATGTACTACACGATCGCCTACACGATCATGGCGGTCGGCTCCTTCGGCATGATCCTGCTCCTGAGCCGCAAGGGCTTCGAGGCGGACGAGCTCGACGACTTCAAGGGATTGAATCAGCGCAGCCCCTGGTTCGCCGCTGTAATGCTGATGTTCATGTTCTCGACCGCTGGCGTGCCGCCCTTTATCGGCTTTTTCGCCAAGCTCTACGTCATCCTGGCGGTGCTTGATGTCGGGATGGTGTGGCTCGCGGCCGTGGCGGTGTTCTTCTCAGTGATCGGCGCGTTCTACTACATCCGCGTCGTCAAGCTCATGTACTTCGACGAGCCGCAGGACACCTCGCCGTTGGTCGCGGGCCGCTCGATGCGATTCATGTTGAGTATCAATGGCTTGGCGGTGCTCGCGCTCGGCCTATTACCGGGTGCGCTGCTGACACTCGTCGCGCGCGTTTTACCTTGATATTCGAATCCGCGCCTCTGTAGAATCCACCGCCCTCAGGTGCGGGGTGGAGCAGTCTGGCAGCTCGTCGGGCTCATAACCCGAAGGTCGCAGGTTCAAATCCTGCCCCCGCTACCAGTATTCAAGAGGCCTCGGCGCGCAAGTGCCGGGGCCTCTTTCGTCTCACCCGGCCCTCGCTCGGCTCCGAACGCAAAGTGGTGTCAGGGGTGACCTTTCATCAGCAGGCAGCGCGTCAAGGACGCGGCGGTGGAGTCTGCGTTGGGTGCGGACAGCATGGTTGAGTGACTCCCTGCGGTCTTGACAACGGACACGGTGAGAGCGTGCTTGCGCCAGATGGCTTCGATCGACGGCAGACCAGGCACGCGGTCGGCAGGCGAGAACAGAGTGAGATGCCCGCGATAGAACCCGGGGTGATACCTCGCCGAGGCGAGGAGGGCGCTGAGCGATACTCGGATCGCGCGTGCGGACAGCATGAGTGGACTCGGGCGGATTCGCGCGCCAAACTTCCGCAACTCAGAAGGCCATGCGCGCAGCGGCGTGCGGCGCAAACCGGAAGCCACGCGGCGGATCCCTCCACCGATGATGGAGACCCATGCCCGCAGCGGCCATCTCACAGGGCTTCGCAGCGTATCCAGCAGGCCAACGAAACCGACTTCATCTCCCGATTCCGCAAGCTGCCGTGCAATCTCGAAGGCCACGAGTCCACCGAAGGAATAGCCGCACAGAAGATAGGGACCGCCTGGCTGGCGCGCTTTGATCTCTCGCAGATACTCCTCCGCCATCACCGCAACGCTCGTGTACGGTGTTTCCCCACTGGTGAGACCGCGCGCCTGAATGCCAATGACCGGGCCCGGGTAGGTCATGCGTCGAGCCGTCGGCAGGATTTCAACGACGTTTCCGCCGATGCCGTGGATGAAGAAGACAGGCGGCGAGCCGTCGCCCGCCTTCAGAGAAACGAACTGGACATAGCCAGGCGCGCGGTGGTGTTTCAAGACCTCGCAAAGTTGACCAAATCGGGGCGCCTCGTTGAGCAGCGTGGGTGAGAGCTCCAATCCAAGCGCGCGCTCGAGCTCGGCGATGAAGGTGATGGCTTGCAGCGAATCCCCACCGACATCGAAGAAATCATCCTCCGGCCTGGCGACTGGCACGAGCAGCACCTCTACCCAGATGCGCGCAATGATCTGTGTGATGCCATCCCCGACGATGGGAGCGATTTCCGCTTCATCTCTCAAGCTCAGGCGTTCGTTCCGAACGTAGGAATCATCCAGAGCGGCGAGCGCGCGAACGTCCAGCTTGGAGCTCGGCAGGCGAGGAATCTCGCACACGAGATAGAAGCGTTGCGGGCGCATTGGCGAGGGTGCCGAGCGCATCAGCTCTCGCAACTCTTCGATCAGCCCGGCCGGTGCCCGATTGCGCGCGCTGACGTAGGCACTGAGTGACTTCGAACCGTCGACGCTGCTGGTTCGAGCCAGCACACCCACATCTCTTACCAGCGGATGCTCGCGAAGCGCGGCTTCCACGCCATCGAGATCGACGCGAGCACCGCGAATCTTGACTTGCCTGTCGTTGCGCCCGAGTCGCTCAATCAGCCCATCCGGCCTTTGGCGCACGAGGTCGCCCGTTCGAAAGACCCGGGTTGCTCGCGTGTCGCGAGCAACTGCGCCTTCAGACACGCAACGTCCATCGACCCAATGTCCCAGCGAGGCGTAGGGGCTTGCGACCAGGAGCTCGCCGACTTCACACCGCGGCATGGCGCCGCCATCCTGGTCGACTATTGCGAGGTGGTTGCCTGGCAGCGGGTAGCCAATCGGAACGCGGCTATCCTCGCCGCGACAGGCGTCATGGACAAACCACTGCAGCATCGGCGCTTCCGTCGCTGCGTAGATCAACTGAATCGCCGCGCCGGGCCCGAGCCAGGCGCGCAGCAGGTCGATGTCGCTCCAGAACGTCGTGTCGCCACCCACGCGAACCAGCCGCAGTGCAGCGGCAGCACGTGCAGTACTGGCCGCGACGACGGATCGCAACAGAGCCGGAAACGCGAACAGGATCGTGACCGCATCCACGCGGATCGCATTCAATATCTCGCGGGCGCCGCCGCCATGCGGGTCGAGGATGCGGACGCTTGCGCCCGCCAGCAATGCCGTCATGACATCGCGCACGGCAACGATCGTGCAGGGCGAAGCGAGAGTCAGAAGCCGGTCTTCCGCGTTGATGTGCGCCGCGTTGATGGATTGAGATACTCGCTGCAGGATGTTTCGCTGGCTGTTGACGATGCCCTTGGGCCGACCAGTGCTCCCGGAGGTGAACAGCACGCAGGCCGGTTCGTCGACGTCCAGCCTCGCCGGTCGCCAACTCTCGCGTGCCCGTTGGGGCAAACTTGCCAAATGAATGACATGCGTCGTCGGCGCCCAGGTTTCAAGTCCGACAGCATCATCTGGTTGTGCAATGACGAGCACCGGCTGCGCGTTCTCCAGCACATGCTCCAGCCAGGCTCTGGGAAAGTGCGTGTCGAGTGCGACGAACGGGCGACCTGCGGCGAGGCAGGCAAGCATCGCAAGGGGAAACATCGGCCCGGCCGGCAACAGGATGCCGATCAAATCGCCCGGTTTCGTACTGGCAGCCAGTGTCTCGGCCAATCCCGAGACGCCATCCCACAATTCGCCAAAGGTCAGCGTTACGCCGGCATCCCGGATCGCGATTCGCTCCCGATGCTGCCGCACCACGCGCTCGAAGTGATCGATGATCGGCTGGTCCAGAGCCTCGGCGCGAAACGGCGTGAAGGGTCGATCCGTGGGCCCGTTCCAGTCGAGCGGACGCGGATCGTCCGCGAGCCACCCGCGGGTCCATGCATCAGAGGGCGTTAGAACTTGGACGCGGCTCATCTAAGGGAATACTGCCCGCTAAGCCCGGTCCAGTCACGGGCTGACTCGACCGCGCGACGTGATCAGGAAAATTCGGTGCGCCTTCCGGGCTCAGTCCGAGGCTAGACTGATGGGGTGGACGCAGGTATGAACTCGATACCGTGCCGCTGGCCGATCTCAGGCACTTTAGCCAAGTCGTCAGGAACCTTGCGGACCTCGCGATTTACATCCTCGAAGAACGCGGAAGAATGAGCGGGCGCAGCAAAAATGAGCACTCGCGTAGGAGACGGCGACGCTCCCTTAAAGGCGTGCGCAGTGTTGCGAGGCAAGTAAGCGAAATCGCCAGGTTCGAGGCGCACCGGCTTCCCGTCTATCTCAAAATCGAGCGCGCCCTCAAGCACATAGTAAGCCTCGTCCCAGTCGTGCCGATGCCGCGGTGGGCCGAGGCCGACCGGAATCTCCTCCTCCATTAACGACCAAGCCCCCTCAGTGTCTTTCGCATCGCAGAGGAACCGAAGTGGCATGCTGAGGACGTTGAGTGTGTTGCCTTCGCCAGCCTTAACGGTGACACCAGCCATTGCAGGTCTCCTTTGAACCGCTCCGGAAAGGCTGCGCCTCGAACCGAACGATTTCAAGCTCTGGGACCGAGTGTGGCTCGATTGCAGCTGGTCGGGTTAGATGCGATCAAATGGCGTGCGTCGCTTGTCCACCGGTATTTGGCGCAACTCGATGTCAACAAATTCGGGCACGTGCGAAATCCAACTCACGCCCCCGCTACCACCTGTCCCTACGCCCTTCAGTAGGGCCGCCGGCTGATAGGCGTATTCGGCCCACAAGCTCCCATCCTCTCCCGGTACCAGCCGGATTTTCCCGCTGAACATCTCGCGCAAGATGACTCTTGACTTGAGTGCCTCTCGCGGGTTGCCGTCGAGTCCCTTCGCGATCTGGCGGCGATAGAGTTCCGCAGCACGCGGTAGGAGCAGCAAAATCTCTGCCGCGAACTTCGCCACAGGCTGCGTGCTTTCGAGTTCCCGTCGTTTCTGTTCGGCACGTTCGATGGCGGCCTGCAGCTCGTCGGCTGCCAGATCCGGGTCGCCCTTGCGGGGTCGCTCGCGCAACCGCTCAAGGCGGCCCTCTCGTAACCAAAAACGTGTAGCGGTGCGACTTACTTCCTCGCCGGTGTGTAGCTCAGGTCGGCGCGGTAGCGGACGATCTCCGACGTGTTCGATGCGATGGAATCGTCGAACATCTTGAACACCGCGTCCGCCTCAAGTTTGCCGAGCGCCTCCTCCAGCATTTTGGGGAACGGCTTCTGTGGCGGATTGAAATCCGCCCAGTTGTCGCGCGGCAGCACGAGCACGAACTGATCGTGTTCCCCGCCGTTGACCAGCACGAACCAGACCCAGTTCTCCGTCCAGCTCACCTTGACCGCAGCATCCTTGACCTTCTTCATCGCCAACGAAAACTGATCGTAGTGACCCGGCTTGAGCTTGACGAAGTTCAGCTCGTACATCGCCGCCACCGGCTCGTCCTCCGGACCGGGGTTGCTGACATCGACCAGGAACTCGTAGAACATCGGCGTTGATGATTCGATGTATGGCGAGAGATTCACGTCCGAGTCGGCCGCGTCGGCTTCACCAAATTTCTCCTCGGCGTCGAAATCCTCCCAGTGCCGGTTGCTCGCGACCCGCCAGTAGCTGCCCGCGTTCTCGCCGCTTTCGATCGTGTAGGTATCGTGACTTTGGGTGTCGCCCTGCTTGACGTGGAACTGATTGTGGCGCTTCAGTCCCGCCTCGAACTTGCTGCCCATACCAGGCTTGATCGTCCAGAGCGTGGCGCGCTCGATGATCGGCTTCTCGTCCGCGCTCTGCGCCATCGCGCTGCCAGCCGTGACGATCGCCGCGATGACGATTAACGAACGCCTTGCGAGAATTGATAAGCGCATGATGGACCCTCCCCTAAGTGACCACTGCGACTTTGTTGTGAGCGCGAAAGATACTCCCGCACAGTAGGCGAGTCATGCCGCGCCGCGATGCAAGCGCCCAGGGAATTGAGACATTAAAGACATAGAAGGGCCCCGACCGTCGCCAGCCGGGGTTGTTGAGGAGGTCGCCGTGAGCAAGCCGCAATTCCAACTCATCGTAACCACGGATCCCGGCACAAAGCGGTGGATGATGGAGCTTGGCCGCGCCATCGTGTTTTTCGGTGTCCTCGAGCGCCTGATGCTCGATTGGGCCGCTCTGCTTCGAGGTGACCCCAAGCTGCTGGCGAAGCATCACAAGGACGAGATGAAGAAGATCGCCCAGCTCCTGCGCAAGGCCGTGAAGCAATGGGCGCACGCCGTTCCGCCCGACGTGCGTGATCGCGTGCTCGCTTCGATCACGCGCGCGGAGAGTCTCACCAATCCTCGCAACGATATTGCGCACTCGCGCGTTGAATTCATGCCAGCCAAGGATGGAGTCCACGTTCCAGTCGCGCTGCTAGTAGCGAAACCATTGCGAGCGGGGCGCAGAGTTTTCGCCCTACGCCGTTTTGAGTGGCTTGCAGGCTTCGTGCAGGAAGCGAAGGCGACGACGAAGGAACTGCATGTGGCTATTGAATCACTGGCTGATGCGCTCGGCGATCGGTTGGCCGATCGACGATAGCGCCGGGGCGCGGTGGGTAAGCTGTGAATTGCGCTGCGGTGACGGAAATTATAAAGGGCCGTCTAGAACGGCCCTTCTGTGCGGTGTCGTGTGGGGTACCACATTGAGTAACCCGTGACTTCCACGACCCCGATGCTGCGCCGATTGGCTCGCTAAAGCAATGGTCGGATGCCGCGTTGAGATGAGGGAAACATCCTACTGCGCACTGGCACAAAGAATCCCCGACACCTTGGCAATGCCGGGGCCTCAGATTGTCCCGACGTCGTGGCAATTCGGCCGGCAGGCTTCACAACGTACATCGCCGCGCCACACTCCACCCGGCGCCCGACCCTGTGCACCTTCAATGCGTCTGTCGTGGGGGCTTCCTTGATTTCGAGAAGTACCCGCTGAGTTTGCTCGGGGAGTCGGCTGAACAACAGCGCCCACTCAAGCTCACTCGCAGTGAGTCCATGA